>DATFDU010000165.1:0-5003 GCA_035251915.1 Dongiaceae bacterium
ATCGGCTCAGGCGACCGCCCGCGACCGGTCCGGCGCGCTGCGGCCGAGGAACGTCTTGATGTTGCGCACCGCCTGGCGGGTGCGCTGCCGGTTCTCGACCAGAGCAAAGCGCACGAAGCCTTCGCCGTACTCGCCGAAGCCAAGCCCCGGTGAGACCGCGACCATGGCTTCGCGCAGCAGGAGCTTGCTGAACTCCAGCGAGCCGAGCCCGCGGTACGGCGCCGGGATCGGCGCCCAGACGAACATGGTCGCCGGCGGCGCCGGGACCGGCCAGCCGATCCCCTGCAGGCCCTCGACCAGGACATCACGGCGCTCGCGGTACCGGGTACGGTTCTCGACGACGAACGCTTCACATTGATTGAGCGCGGCGGTCGCCGCCACCTGGATCGGCGTGAAGGCGCCGTAATCGAGATAGGATTTGATCTTGGCAAGCGCCGCCACCATGCGCGGATTGCCGGCGGCGAAGCCGATGCGCCAGCCCGCCATGTTGTAGCTCTTGGACAGCGAGGAGAATTCGATGGCGATCTCCTTGGCGCCCGGCACCTGCAGGATCGAGGGCGGCGGGTTGCCGTCGAAATAGATCTCGGCATAGGCGACGTCGCTGACCACGGTGATGTCGAGCTCGAGCGCCAGCTTGATCAGCCGATGGTAGAAATCGAGCCCGACGGTGAGCGCGGTGGGGTTGGCGGGGAAGTTCACCACCACGCAGCGCGGCCTCGGCTCCTGGCGCATGGCGCGCTCGAGCCCGGCGAAGAGATCAATGCCGGCTCCGATCGGAACCGAGCGCAGGGTCGCGCCGGCGAAGATCTGCCCGAAGGCGTGGATCGGATAGCAGGGGTCCGGCGCCACCACCACGTCGCCCGGCGCCACGATCGCCTGGGCGAGATTGGCGAGACCTTCCTTGGAGCCGAGGGTGACGACGACTTCGTTCTCCGGATCGAGCGCGACGTTGAAGCGGCGCTGGTAGTACCCGGCGAGAGCGCGGCGCAGGCCCGGGATGCCGCGCGAGGTCGAGTAGCCGTGGACCCTGGGGTTGTTCAGGGTCTCGACCAGCTTCTGCACCACATGGGGCGGCGGCGGGCCGTCGGGATTGCCCATGCCGAGGTCGATGACATCCTCGCCGCGTCGCCGGGCGGCTGCCTTCATGGCGTTCACTTCCGCGAACACGTAGGGCGGCAATCCACTCAGGCGGAACAGTTCCTCGGCCACGCATATCCTCCGGCGCGTTGATGCTCAGGGTCGGCGATCATACAGGCGATCTTGGCGCCCGCATGGCAAAAGTCCGGTTAAGAGCCGACCGCCCTGCGGATTTTCAGCGCGCTGTAGCGCATGAGGAAAAGTTTTTTCGTCGCAGGCGGAGCTTGATCAAACGATCAGCTTTGCTGCGTGGGGTCAGCTGATCTCGCGGACCAGGTCGTTGAGCTGGTCGAGGTGCTCGGAATCGTGCGCCGCCATGATCTCGACGAGCCCCTCCACGGTGATCTCCGTCGTTCCGGCCATCAGACCGGTGCGCCGGCGCTCTTCCGGCGACGCCTTGGCAAGGCGTGCGGCGATCGCGAGGCGCGTCATGGTGAAGCTGGCCAGCGCGGCGGCCAGATCCGCGCTCTGGTATGCGCGCTCCCTGGCCAGCACATCGCCATCGATGTCGGGCAGGGTGGGCCATTGCTCCGTCAACATGCGCTCCAGGCGCACGCGATAGCCGTCTCCATCGATGTCGCGCAGATGGCAGGCATGCTCGACCAGGGAAAAGCCGCCGCCTGCTGGCTTGGTGCGCCACGCCACTTGTGGGATCGCCGCGACGATCTCCTTCAGCTTGGCCGGCATCGCGCCCAGGCTCGCCACCGCGTTCGCGAAGTTGTCGGGGCCTGCCGCGATCAGGTTCTCGAGCGGGCGGTCGAGGGCGCGCGCGATCCGCGCCATCACTTCCAGCGTGCCGGTGCGCTCGCCACCTTCGATCTGCGCCAGATAGGCACGGCTGATCCCGATTATCGCCGCCAGCTGTCCCTGGTTGAGGCCGCGCTGTTCCCGCCACGCTCGCACCGGATGGACGCCGGCCGCGAAGGCTTGCCGGATCTCGGGCGGAATCGGCGGCTGCAGGCCATGTCCTTCCGCAGCGCGCACCAGCGCCTGATAGTCCTGCCAGGGCAGGATCGCATGCTGGGCCGTGCCGTCGGCGTGCCGCAGGACCGTGATGTTGGACATGCCTCCAGGCTCCTTTCGAAGCACATCATATTAGCGATCTGCTACATTTGCCACAAAAATGTAGCTATTCGCCCATGATGTAGGTCTTGGCCACCACTCTGTCGTCGCCCAGCATCATCAGGGCAAACAGGCGCTCTTCCAGGGTCTTGGCGACTTGCATGCGCCGGTCGAGCACGGGGGTGGCGGCGAGGTCGAGGACCACGCAGTCGGCTTCCTTGCCGGGCGCGAAGTTGCCGATCTTGTCATCGAGCGAAAGGCACTGGGCGCTCCCCAAGGTGGCCAGCCACAGGCCGCGCCAAGCATTGAGGCGCTGGCCGTGGGTCATCAGCACCTTGTACGCCTCGGCCAGCGTTTGCAGCATCGAATAGGAGGTGCCGCCGCCGACGTCGGTGGCGAGGCCGACCCGGACGCCGAGGCGGCGCGCCGCCTCCAGGTCGAAGAAGCCAGAGCCGATGAACAGGTTAGAGGTCGGACAGAACGACATGGCGCTGTCGCTCGCCACGAAGCGCGCGCGGTCCGCCTCGTCGAGGTGGATGCAATGCGCGAACACCGAGCGCGGCCCGAGCAGCCCGCAGCGGTCATAGACGTCCAGATAGGAGCGTGCCTCAGGGAACAGCCGCTTGACCCATCTGATCTCGTCGAGGTTCTCGGCGAGATGGGTCTGCATCCAGAGGCCAGGCGTCTCGGCGTACAAGCGCCCGATCATCGCCAGCTGCTCCGGGCTGGAGGTCGGCGCGAAGCGCGGCGTCAGCGCATAGCCGAGCCGGTCCCTGCCATGCCAGCGCTGGATGAGATCGCGGCAGTCCCGCTCCGCGCCCGCCACGTCATCGCGCAGATAGTCCGGGCTGTTGCGATCCATCAGGATCTTGCCGCAGATCATGCGCAGGTTGCGCTGCTCCGCCTCCTCGAAGAAGGCATCGACCGATTGCTTGTGCACGGTCGGATAGACCGCCGCAGTGGTGGTGCCGTGGCGCAGCAGATTATCCAGGAACAGGCCGGCGATCTTGCGTCCATGCTCGGGATCGGAGAAGGCCCGTTCCGCCGGGAAGGTGTAGTCGTTGAGCCAGTCCAGCAATTGCCGGCCGTAGGAGGCGATGACGTCGACCTGTGCGTAATGCACGTGGGTGTCGACGAAGCCCGGCAGGATCAGCTTGCCGCTGTGGTCGTGCAGCGTGTCTTGCGGGGCACGCGCCTTCAGGATGTCCGGTGCGTTGCCGAGAGCGGCGACGCTGCCATCGATGATCTTCAGACAGCCATCGTCGAAATACTCCCACGCCGCCGGATCCGCCTCGGCGCCCGGATCGCGGAGGAAATGCAGGATGGAGCCGCGGAGGTAGGTGGCCATCAGCGCTGGTGTCTCGCGTCAGTCATGGCTGCACTCTACCCGAGATGCGATGCGCGCTGCATCAAAGGCTTCGCGCAATCGGCTTCAAGCGATCGGCGACAATCCTATTCGGGCAGGACCAGGCCGCGATCCAGCAGGGCGGCCCAGGCTTCCTCGGCGCTGTCGACGATGGCGAACAGATCGAGGTCCTCCTTGTCGATCATGGCGTGGTCGATCATCCACTGGAAGTTCACCACGCCGTTCCAGTAGTCGCGCCCGACCAGCACCACCGGCCTGGGTGATGACTTGCCGGTCTGGCGCAGGGTCAGGATCTCGAACAATTCGTCGAGCGTGCCGAAGCCGCCGGGGAACACCGCCAGCGCATTGGAGCGCATCGCCAGATGCATCTTGCGCATGGCGAAGTAGTGGAACTTGAAGGTGAGGTCTGGCGTCGTATAGGGGTTGGGATATTGTTCGTGCGGCAGCGCGATGTTGAAGCCGATGGTGGGCGCGCCGACCTCCGAAGCGCCGCGGTTGGCGGCTTCCATGATGCCGGGGCCGCCGCCGGTCGCGATCACGTTGTCGCGCACACCGCTCTTGGGATTGAGCGCGCCGCCCTGCAGCGACACGATGCGGCCGAAATTGCGCGCCTCCTCGTAGTACGGCGCCAGCAGCAGGCGCCGCTCCGCGGTCTTCTGGTCGACGCCTTCGATCTTGCCGGCGCGCAGCAGCTCCGCCTGCTCTGGCGAAGGCACGCGCGCGCTGCCGAACACGATGATGGTGGAGCGGATGCCCCAGTCGCGCAGGAACAGCTCGGTCTTGCTGTATTCCAGCTGGAAGCGGATGCCGCGCAGCTCGTCGCGCAGCAGGAACTCCTGGTCCTCGATCGGCAGCTTGTAGCTCTGCGAAGCCAGCTGGCGCGAGGTGTTGTCGTGGTCCATTGCGAATGCCTGTTCCGACCGATGTCCGATCCTGCTATCTGAATTTGGTCGGATGGGGGAGAGCCCGAAGCGGCCAAACCTGTGTACCGATGGTAGGTCTTCTGAATAAATCGTGGGTTAAGACCCCGCAATCGATATTTAGCAACGATTTCAATACTGTGATACGGCCATGAGCGAGCTTCGGAAGACCCACACCTGCCATCCACTGGAGCGCGCCGAGCAGGCGCGCACCGAAAAGACCCGCGCGCTGTTCGGCTACTGGCAGCGGCTGCAGGCGGCCGGCAAGCCGACCCGCGGCAGCCTGGACCCGCTGGAGATGAAGCCGTACCTGGGCAACCTGCTGACGGGCAACGTCGAGACCGAGCCCTTCCGTGTGCTCTACAAGCTGGTCGGCACCACGGTCGCCGAGTTCTCGCAGCGCGACTTCTCCAACCGCTACCTGGACACGCTGGACTATAGCGGCCGCGACGATGTCGACTGGGAAGCGTGCTACCGGACACTGCATGCCACCCGGCGTCCGGTGTTCGGCGACTGCA
>DATFDU010000166.1:0-3401 GCA_035251915.1 Dongiaceae bacterium
CTTCGGCCACGATCGGGCACAATATCCTAGCGCGCTACATCTTCGGCGCCGTCGCCGTGAAGCTCGGGCGCTGCTGCATCGCGAGCCACCAGTGCGAGAGCTTGGGCAGCTTCGCCAGCGCGCGGGTGCCTTCCTGGAACTGCACGAAGGCGCCGATGATCGGCGCGAGCAGGAGGTCGGAGAAGCTGACGACGCGGCCGACCAGGTACGGATCGGAGGCGATCATCAGGTCCTGGATCGCGGCGAGCACGTGTTCGGCAGCCGGCGCGGCGGCGGCGATCGCGTCCATGTCCGGGCCCTTCGCCTTGTCGGCAAAGAAGTAGCGCACGACGATGTCGGTGACGATCCGCTTGTAGCCGTACGAATTGATCACCTCGACGATCTGCTGGTCGCGAGTGCGGCGATGGATGTGCGGGTGCGCGAGGCGGGGGCCGGGGAACGCATCGTCGATATAGTGCGCGATGGCGTTGCTCTCGTAGATCGCGAAGCCGTTGTGCTCGAACGCCGGCAGGCGCTCGAACGGGTGGCGCTTCTTCCACTCCGCCTGGTGATGCGCGCCGCCCAGCATGTCGACCTCGACGAGGTCGTACTCCACGCCCTTCTCCACCAGCACCATCCGCATGGACCGCGTGTAGGTGCTGAAGGTGGGGCCGTACAAGGTCGGCTTACTCATGATTTCACTCCCGATTGCGCGCGGCCAGCTAACCGCCGCGGTCCTTGACCGTCAAGGTGACCACCCGCATGATGGCTTTAAGAAAATCGGGAGGATTCGCCGCGATGGACCTGCTGTTCCGCCAGGACGCCTATCTCAAATCCTGCGATGCGACCGTGGTCGGCGTCGACGAGAAGGGCATCCGACTGGACCGCACCGTCTTCTACCCCATGGGCGGCGGGCAGCCGGGGGATGTCGGGCGCCTGACCCTCTCCGACGGCGGCGTCATCGAGATTGTCGACGCCATCAAGGGCGCCAGCCACGAGGACGTGGTGCACGTGCCTAAGCCGGGCTCTCCCGTCGTGGCGCCGGGCGCCAAGGTCACGGCCGAGATCGACTGGGACCGCCGGCACCGCCTGATGCGCATGCACACCTGCCTGCACCTGCTCTCCGCCGTCATCAAGGGCGACGTGACCGGCGGGCAGGTCAGCGACGGCAGGGGGCGGCTCGATTTCAACCTGCCCGACCAGAGCCTCGACAAGGAGCACATCGCGCGCGAGATCAATCGCCTGATCCAGGAGGACCACCCGGTCAGCCCGCGCTGGATCACCGACGCGGAGCTGGCGGCCCAGCCGGAGCTGGTGCGCACAATGTCGGTGAAGCCGCCGATGGGCAGCGGCAAGGTCCGCCTGCTGGAGATCGACGGCGTGGACCTGCAACCGTGCGGCGGCACCCACGTGGCGCGCACCGGCGAGATCGGCGCCATCGAGGTCACCAAGATCGAGAACAAGGGCAAGATGAACCGCCGCGTCAACCTCGCCTTCGCCGGCGCCGCGTCATGAGCTACGCCAACCCGCAGAGCCTGGTCTCGACCCAGTGGCTGGCAGAGCATCTGCACCAGCCGGATTTGCGCATCGTCGACGGCACCTGGTACCTGCCGTCCCAGGGCAAGGATGCGCGCGCCGAGTATCTGCAGCGCCACATCCCCGGCGCGGTGTTCTTCGACATCGACGACATCTCCGACACCAATTCCTCGCTGCCGCACATGCTTCCCCCGCCGGAGAAGTTCGCCTCGCGCGTCCGCAAGCTGGGCATCGGCGACGGCCTCCGCATCGTGGTCTACGACGCCAACAACATGAGCGCGGCGCGGGTGTGGTGGATGTTCCGCATCTTCGGCGCGCGCGAGGTCGCGATCCTCGACGGCGGCCTCGCCAAGTGGCTGGCGGAGGGTCGCCCCGTGGAGGACGGCGAGGTCAAGCTGCAGGAGCGCCACTTCACCGCGCGCCTCGACAACACGCAGGTCCGAGCCAAGGACCAGATGCTGCGCAACATCGACAGCAAGCGCGAGCAGGCGCTGGACGCGCGCGCGGCCGGACGCTTCCACGCCACCGAGCCGGAGCTGTGGCCCGGCCGCCGCGCCGGCCACATCCCCGGCGCGCGCAACCTGCCCTACAACCATCTGTTCAACGCCGACGGCAGCTACAAGGACGCGGCGACGTTGCGCGGCCTCTATGAGAATGCCGGCATCGACCTCAGGAAACCGGTCGTCACCTCCTGCGGCTCCGGCATCACCGCCTGCGCACTCGCCTTTGGGTTGCATCTCATCGGCCATCGCGACGTCGCGGTCTATGACGGGTCGTGGGCCGAGTGGGGCCTGCCGGGCGACACGCCCGTTGAAACCTAGTGAGCCGAGACCTGATGCTCATCCGGCCTTACGCTGCGAGCGACTTCGCCGCCGTCACCGCGCTGTGGGACGCGACCGGCATCTCCGTCCACTACAACGATCCGGCCAAGGACATCCCGCGCATGCTGGCGACGCACAATTGCCAGCTCTATGTCGGCACTAACGATGATGGCGTGATCGCTAGCATCATGGTCGGCCACGAAGGCCACCGCGGCTGGCTCTACAAGCTCGCCGTGATGCCGGAGTTCCAGGGCAAGGGCCTCGGCCGCGAGCTGGTGCGCCAAGCGGAGCGCTGGCTGGTCGCGCGCGGCATGCCGAAGGTGAACCTGATGATCCGCGACACCAACACCAAGGTGCGCGATTTCTATCAGCGCCTCGGCTACGAGGTCGCGGCACGCACCGTGATGGAGCGCTGGCTGAACAAGCCGGACGCCGTCGACATGGATCCGGCCGACCTCGACGTGGTGACGACCTATATGGAGATGACGGAGCGGCCGACGCGCCCGACCGTGCCCTGCCCGCCCGGCCAGTATGCCGTGCTGCGCCTGGAGCGGCCGTCGGTCACCTTCTATCGCTATCTCTACAGCCTGGTCGGCGAGCGCTGGATGTGGAGCGACCGCCGCAAGATGAGCGACGAGGCGCTGGATGCCGCGATCAATGCCGCGGGCATCGAGATCTACGTGCTCTATGCCGGCGGCGAGCCGGCCGGGTATGTCGAGCTCGACCGCCTCGCCAGGCCGGACATCCGCATCGCGTATTTCGGGCTGGCGCCGCACTTCATCGGGCGCGGCCTCGGGCGCTATCTGCTGAACTGGGCGGTCGATCTGGCCTGGTCGTACGGACCCGAACGGCTGCTGGTCAGCACCTGGTCGTTCGACCATCCGCGCGCCTTCGCCAATTATCAGAAGGCCGGCTTCCACCCCTACAAGCAAGCGCGCGGCAAGCTGCGCGATCCGCGCCTCGAAGGGTGGATTCCCGCCGACGTGCAGCCGCGGCTCGCACCGCCGGTGGCAGCGCCATGAGCGAGCCGCGCCTGCAACGGGTCGCGGATCAGGACCGTCGCCT
>DATFDU010000167.1:0-12044 GCA_035251915.1 Dongiaceae bacterium
ATCGACCAGGCCCAGCTGCGCGCCGAGGCCAACGAATGGTCGGTGACGCGCGGCGCCCGCTCCGGCCGCGTCGCCTGGCAGTTCATCCAGGATCTCGCCGGCCGCCTTGGCCACAAACTGGAACTCTGACCATCATGACCACGCGTGCCAGCGATGCGCTCCTGCGCAAGATCCTGACCGAGACCAAGACCATCGCCCTGGTCGGCGCCAGCAACAAGCCGCACCGCGACAGCAACGGCGTGATGCGCTTCCTGCAGTCGAAGGGCTACCGGGTCATCCCGATCAACCCGGGGCTCGCCGGCCAGACGCTCAACGGCGAGACGGTCTATGCCAGCCTCAAGGACATCCCACAGGACCAGACCGGCCGCATCGACATGGTCGACATCTTCCGCAACTCCGCCGCCGCCGCCGCGCCGGCGCTCGAAGCGATCGAGATCGGCGCCAAATTCGTGTGGATGCAGCTCGATGTCGTGAACGAGCCGGCGGCCGAGAAGGTGCGCGCGGCCGGCCTCGAGATCGTCATGAACCACTGCCCCGCGATCGAGTATCCCCGCCTGATTGGCGGCAGCAAAGAGCATTAAAAACAGAGTCCTATCCGTTTTTCTTGATCTTGCGATGCAATTTGCTAAAGTGCTGTCTTAAGTCGGGACGCGGGGATGACAATGACCAGGGGACTCCATTCCGTTCAAAGCGAGCCGAAGCCGACGGACGCACAGCGTCATTGGCTGGAGCGCGGCGCCAAGCAACCGGGCGGCAAGCTGCCCTTGTTCGACGAATGGGGCCAGCGCGTGCATGAAGGCGTCGTGCGCAGCTGCATCGCCCACGGCTGGGCCGAGCCGTGGTTCACCAACCCGCTGAAGCCAGACTGGCTGGTCTGCAAGCTGACCAGCGAAGGCCGGCACATCGTCGACCGGCATTGAGTTAGTCGTCTCCGGCCTCTCCCCTTTCCTCATCACCAAGCCGACACGAAGGGCCGCGACACCCGGTAATGACGTGAAAAGAACGAGTGCAGTTACGCGACCGGGTTGCTCACGCTTGCGCGGTTGAACAGGCTGTTGCGTTCGGCCAGCGCCTCGTCGCGGTCGCGGCCTGTCGGGAGCGAGGCGAGCGTCACCAGCATCAGCGGCGAGAGGATGCCGCCGGAACCCGCCTTGCCGTAGATCGCGCTGTCGCCGGTGACGCCGCCGGCGTTGCCGCGCGATGGGCGCAGCTCGGCCAGCATGGTCGCGCCGGCGAACGGCGTGCCTTCGAGATCGTCATAGGCCGCCATCTCGCTGACCATGCGGCTCTCGAAGCGGTCGTAGATTTCCTGCAGCGTGCGCTGCGATCCATCGGGCCGATAGAAGATCGACTTGTTGGCGGCCGCCGCCTTGGGAAACAGGTCGGCTGCGCCCTGCTTCGCATCCTTCTCCATTGCGCTGAGGAAGCTGGTCGCGCCCTTGAGGCCGAGGAAATGCGCAAGGTAGAGATCGGTCGGCTGCACCGGGCGGTCGAGCTTCGCTTCCAGGCGCTGCTGGTTGTCGGCGGCATGCTCCGCGGCCATCGCCGCGGCGATCGCCGGATCGCGGCGCAGGTCGAGGATCTCCTTGCGCAGCGCCTGGTCGGCGACGCGCAGCTTGCCGTCCTCGCCGAGCTTGATTTTGGCGGCCATGTCGCCGAGGCCATGGTCGACGCCGTGCTTGCGCACGACCGAGAGCCAGGTCTGCTCGACGAACTGGTAGAGCCCGGCGGCGCTGGAAGTCTTGGCTTTCGCGTCCGGATTGAAGCCGCTTTCCTTCGCGGCCTGGGCCATCAGGTAGGCGAAATCGACGCCGGTATTGGCGCTCGCCTCCTGGATGCCGTTGAGGACGTCGGCGCGGATCTCGTATCCGCCTGCCTGGGCGCCCAGCCCGATCGAACTAGCGGCCATATCCGCCTCCCATGAGCGGCAGCCAAGCGCCGCGACCCGGCAAATATTGCCGGTCGAAATGGTCCGTTCTGGGCCCGATGGCTGGAATATCGGCCATCCTTGCGCCTTTCCGCGTTGATCCTGACGAGAATATCGCAAGGGCCGTGCCAGCCCCTCTAGGAGCTGGCGCTGCTGTAGTTCCGGATGGCCAGGTTCCACAGCCAGGTCGCCGCGCAGAAGGCAAAGGCTGCGAAGGCCAGCCCGCCCAGTCCCCATTCCCAGCTGAGCCGTCCGGTTGCAGCCTGCGCCGGCACATTCGTGATGAATGCGACCGGCAGCACGAAGGTGAACAGCAGCCGCGCCCACGGCGGATAGGCGGCGACCGGGAAGCTGCCCGCGGTCGATTGCAGCCAGATGATGCTCGCCACCTCCTCGATGCGCGTGAACCAGAAGGCCAATGTGGAGAGCGCGAGGTAAAGGCTGTAGATGATCACCAGCGCCGCGACCATGAAGAGGCCGAGCAGCGCGAGATTGGTGACATCGACGGAGCCGACCCGGTACATGCCGATTCCGATGATGGCGAGGCCGGCCGCCAACCCGAACACGTCAAGGATCTGCAGATAGCGGAACGTGACCAGGAATTGCGAAGGCACCGGCTTCACCAGCAGCACGTCGAACTCGCCGCGCTGGACGTAGGTCGTGATCTTGCTGAGGCTGGGATAGAGCCAGACCTCCACCACGTAGTCGATGGTGGTCACGATGCCGATCAGCACCAGGACCTGATCGAAGCTCCAGCCGCCGATGCTCTCGACCTGCTGGAACATCGCCCACAGCAGCAGGATGGTGGTGGCAGTCGACAGCAGGTTGGCGATCACCCGGCCGATCGCGCCGGAACGATATTCCAGCTGGACCTGCACGGTCGCGCGGATGAACAGAGCGATGAGCTTGAAATACCGCTTCATGCGCCCGCCGCTGAATATTGCCGCAGGGACTTGCGCCAGCCCCAGGTGAACAGCGTGCCGATCGCGACGACCCAGAACAGCTGGATGCCGAACCCGGCCAGCATATCGGCGCCGTCGACGCGCCCGATCATGACGCGCACCGGGAAGTCGAGGACGTAGGGAAACGGCGTCCAGGCCAGCACGCGCTGCATGGTCTCCGGGAACAGCTCCACCGGGATCACCACGCCGCCCAGCATGATGTAGAGCTGGTAGATCACCGTGTCGTAGCCGAGCGCGTTGTCGGACCAGAACGCGATCAGCCCGACCGTCATATGGACGATGAAGTTGATCAGCCACGCCAAAGCGAGGCCGAGCAGGAAGGCCGGCAGATGCTGGAGCAGCGACCAGGACCAGGCATCGGCGATGGTGAGTCCGATGGCGAGGATCGGCAGGATGACCGGCAGCCGCGCCAGCAGCTCGCCCCAATGCTGGCTGGCATAGTGCCAGACCGGATACATCGGCTGCAGCAGATAGGGCGTCAGCTCGCCGTTCTTCACGCCGCGGTCCATCAGGTAGATGACCCAGGTCGGGGTCGACTGGCGCGCCAGGAACATGAACAGGAAATACTGCGCAAAGGTGGTCGCGTCATAGCCGCCGATCGATCCGCCCTTCGCCAGCTGCAGCCAGATCAGCATCATGATCAGCGGCACCGTGCCGGTGATCATCCACAGCACGCCCTGCGCGCGATATTGCAGCGAGATGCCGTAGTTCAGCGCCAGCAGGGCGCGGACGGTGCGCCAGCTCGTCACTTCGCCGCCTCCGCCACCGGCTTGCGCTGGAACAGCTGCCCCATCACCTCCTCGATCGGCATGTCCTCGATCGCGATGTCGGCGACCGGCACGTCGTTGAGAATCCGCGCCGCGATCGCGGCGACATTGCCGCGCGGCGCCAGCAGCTCAGCCGTCAGGCCTTCGACCATGCGCACCGGCGCGAACACCGCCAGGCGTTCCGGAGAGACCGGATGCGCAAGCCGCAGCTTCAGCACCTTGTTCGGCGCGCGCTCCGCCACCAGGGCGCTGAGATTGCCGTCGAACACCAGCCGGCCGCCGTCGATCACCAGCACGCGCTCCGCCAGCGCCTCGACATCCGCCATGTAGTGCGAGGTGAGCATCACTGCGGCACCGGTGCGCGCGTTGTAGTCGGCGATGAAGCGGCGTACCGCCTGCTGCATGTTGACGTCGAGGCCGATGGTCGGCTCGTCGAGAAACAGGATCTTCGGCCCGTGCAGCAGCGCCGCGGCCAGCTCGCACTTCATGCGCTCGCCGAGCGAGAGCTTGCGCACCGGCTTGTTCAGCACCGGCTGCAGCTCCAGCATCTCGGTCAGCTCGCCGAGCCGGCGGCGGAAGTCCGCGTCCGATACGTCGTAGATCGCCTGGTTGACCAGGAAGGAATCGCCCGGCGTCATGTCCCACGCCAGCTGCTGCTTCTGGCCCATCACCATCGTGATGCTCTTCAGGAACGCCGCCTTGCGCTCGTGCGGCGTGAAGCCGAGCACGCTGGCCTTGCCCGACGTCGGGTAGAGCAGGCCCGATAGCACTTTCAGCGTTGTGGTCTTGCCGGCACCGTTGGGACCGAGGAACCCTACGATCTCGCCTTGCGCGATGTCGAAGCTCACATCCTTGACGGCCGGCACGATCTGGTATCTGCGCCGCACGAACGAACGCAAGGAACCGGCCAGACCCGGCTCCTTCTGATGGACCTGATAATCCTTGCACAGACGATCGACGTGGATGATCGACATGCGCGAGAGTAGGATCAGCAAATAGGCGAAAATTCAAGCCGCGCGGGAATTGTGCGCAGCGCAGGGACGGCTATGATGCCTCACCCTCTTACCAACCTCACCAAGATCAGGGAGTGAAGAATGACGATCAAGCGCTTCGGCGATGCGACGATGATTGCCGACATGGTGGTGCATGGCGGCATCGCTTATCTGGCCGGGCAAGTCGCGGAAGATCCGGTCTCGCCGTCGGTTTATGAGCAGACCAAGAACATCCTGAAGCAGATCGACGACTTGCTGGCGCAGGCCAATTCCGACAAGACGCGCCTGCTCAAGACCAACATCTGGCTGGCCGACATTTCGACCTTCGCGGAGATGAACAAGGCCTGGGGCGAGTGGGTGCCCAAGGGCCAGGCGCCGGCCCGCGCGACGGTCGAGGCCAAGCTCGCGGGCCCGCAATGGAAGGTCGAAATCATGGTGACGGCCGCCTGCAAGTAGGCAACTCCAGGGTTGGGCGCTCCTGCGCGGGCGCCCAACAAACGCCTTGACGAGGCGCAAGAACCAAAATAGAACATCATCCTGTGTTTGTGATTTGTTCTATCGCAATCCCTGGTGACCCGGCCTCCCAAAGGCCTCGGACGGCGCCGGAGAGCGGTAGGGAAAACGAGGATGTCATGCTTACACGCAAGCAGCGGGAACTCCTGAAATTCATCCAGGAAAAGCTGGGCGAAACCGGCATTTCTCCGTCCTTCGACGAGATGAAGGAAGCCCTGGGGCTCAAGTCCAAATCCGGCGTGCACCGCCTCATTACCGGGCTGGAGGAACGCGGCTTCATCAAGCGCCTACCCCACCGGGCGCGGGCGCTCGATGTCGTGCGCCTGCCGGAGGATCAGACCGCCAAGGCCGCCCCCCAAGCATCCCGGCCGGGCGAGGAGCGGCGTGCCGGCCTCAATGTCATCCGCGGCGACTTCACGCCATCCCTGCCCGGTGCCGTGGTGGCGGCGCAGCCCAGCAGTGCGCTGCAGCTTCCACTCTACGGCAAGATCGCGGCCGGCACCCCGATCGAGGCGCTGCGCGACCACTCGAACGCGGTGGACGTGCCGGCCAACCTGGTCGGCCGCGGCGAGCACTATGCCCTGACCGTGGAAGGCGATTCGATGGTCGATGCCGGGATCCACGACGGCGACATGGTGGTGATCGAACGCTGCGAGACGGCGGAGAACGGCACCATCGTGGTGGCCCTGATCGACAACAGCGAAGTCACGTTGAAGCGGCTGCGGCGCAAGGGCGATTCGATCGCGCTGGAGCCGGCCAATCCCGCGCACAAGACGCGCATCTTCGGCCCCGACCGCGTGCGCATCCAGGGCCGCCTCGTCGGCTTGATGCGCCGCTACTGATCCGCTCCGAGGTCGTCGACGGCCAAGGCCGGCGGTGCCCACGGGCGCTTGCCGATGGTCGAGGCCGCGTCGACGATCTCGATCCCATCGTCCTTGAGATAGACCGCGTGCGCGCCGCGTGCCGCGAGGTCCGATTGATCGATGGTGCCATCGGGGCATGCGATGGCGACGGCGCGCGGGACGATCATGAGCTCGGGCTCACTGCAATCCGCTGGCGCGTCCGACAGAACCACGCGAATGCGCCCCACATGGTCGCATGCCGCCTCGCTGCAGCGCAGCCACGCCTCGGATCCCTGGAGATCGCCGATGTCATCGAAGCGGACCTGGCCGTTGCGGCGCAGCCAGGTTTCGCGCACCAGCCGCTCCGCCCGGTTCGAGCTGAGCATGAGATCGCCCTCCGGCGTGCGGAACGCAACCAGCTTGCCGCTCGGCGATACGAGAATATCCGGACGCGACACCATCCACGCCGAGAGGATTGCGGCAGCAATGGCTGCCGCGCCAAACGCGCGCCAGCGGCCGCGCGCCATGCCCAGCCACAACAGGCCGATGGCAACCACCGGCAAGGCCATCGCCGGCATGGCGGGCAGCACAGCGATCGCGCCTGGCCAGTCCGCGACCCAGTGCGCCACCCACAGCAGCACATCACAACCCCAGCCCATCGCTTGCAGGGCCCAGCCTTCGAGGCCGAAAGGCATCAGCAGCAGCGAGAGCGCCGCAGTCGGCATGATCCAGAACGCCGTCAGCGGCACCGCGATGGCGTTGGCGAAGACGCCGTAGCTCGACAACCGGTCGAAATGAAACAGCGCGAACGGCAAGGTCGCGAGACCGGCGATGAAGCTGGTGACAACGGTGATCGCGAGCCACAGCACGGCGTTGCCTATGACGGCGAACAGCTTGGCATCCCAACTCGCCCCTTCGCCCCAGCTCTGCCGGCGCGCGGCGAACCATGGGCCGAGCCGGTCGAACACCACCACCAGCGCAAACACCGCCGCGAACGACATCTGGAAGCTGGCGCCGAGCAACGTCTCCGGCTGGAACATGAGGATGAGTGCCGCCGCCCACGCCACCAGCTGCAGCGAGATCGGCGAACGGTCGAGCAGGATCGCCAGCAATGCGATGCCGGTCATCAGCAACGAGCGCTGGGTCGGCGGCGTCCAGCCGGCGAGGCCGGCGTACAGCACGGCCGCCACGATCGCGAGCGCCGCGGCCCATTTCTTCACCGGATAGCGCAACGCCACCCACGGCACAAAGGCCAGCGCGAAGCGGAGCCCGAAGAAGAACAGGCCGGCGGCGATAGCGATATGCAGGCCGGAGATCGACAGCAGGTGCGCCAGGCCGGAATCGCGCATGGCGTTGAGATCGGCGGCGCGCAATGCCGTCTGGTCTCCCACCGTCAGCGCGATCGCGATGGCGCCGGTCGCCTCCGGCAGCTGGCTGCGGATGCGCTGCGCGATCGCGGCCCGTGTCGCGTGGATCCGGTCGGCGATGGCCGAGGCGACGTCGCCGAAGCGGCTGTCCTCAGGCTCCTTCAGAATCTTCAGGCGGCCATAACCGAATCCGGTCGCGCCGAGGTCGTTGAAGAATGCCTGGCGACGGAAGTTGAATGCGCCCGGTTCTGCCGGCCCCGCCGGCGCGCTCAATGTTGCGACGCCGCCGACCTTTTGCCCGATGCGCAGGTCCGGCTGCGCGACCACGGTCTTGACGCGCATGCGCGCCGGCGTCGCGTCGCGCGGCAAGTCCTTGATGTCGACCTCGCGCAGCGTGACGCGCTGGCCCGCGGGCTGCAGCTCGATCTGGTCGATCACGCCGACATAGAGGGCGCGCTCGATCGGCGCCGGCAGCATGCGCCCGTCGAACTGCGCGGTGCGGAGCTGGCCGGCGAGAAAGCCCGCGGCCATTGCGGCGAGCAGGATGCCGGCGGCAAGCAGCGGGTCGCGTCCGCGCAACATCCAACAGGCGGGGACAACCGCCGCGAGCGCGGCGATGCCCACCCAGATCGGCGGCTCGATCGACAAGGCGAAATAGCAGGCGACGCCGATGCCGAACGCCACTGCCAGCCAGACCGGCCACAGGCGGCGCTGCTCGACAAACAGGGTCTCGGTCCACTGGCTCAAGTCGGCCCTCTCCGGCACACGCGATAGCTGTATCAGACCTGAATGAGACTGTCAGTTGCCAAGGACGCAGGCTATGGCTAAGAACCCGGCAGCGCGCTCACTCCGGCCCGCGCAAAACACCATTGGATCGCGATCAGATGACCGTCGTCACCCGCTTTGCCCCCTCGCCCACCGGCTTCCTCCACATCGGAGGCGCGCGCACGGCCTTGTTCAACTGGCTGTATGCCAGGCATCACGGTGGCGTCTTCCGCCTGCGCATCGAGGATACCGACCGCCAGCGCTCCACCAAGGAAGCGATCGAGGCCATCATCGACGGGTTGAAATGGCTCGGCCTCGATTGGGACGACGAGACGGTGTTCCAGTTCGCCCGCGCCCCGCGCCATGCCGAAGTGGCGATGGAGATGCTGAAGCAGGGCAAGGCCTACTACTGCTACTCCACGCCCGAAGAGCTGGACCAGATGCGCGAGGCGGCGAAGGCCGCCGGCAAGCCGATGCGCTATGACGGCCGCTGGCGAGATCGCGATCCGAAGGATGCCCCAACCGGCGTGAAGCCGGTCGTCCGCCTGAAGGCGCCGACCAGCGGCGAAACCGTCGTGCACGACAAGGTGCAGGGCGAGGTGCGCGTCGCCAACGAGCAGCTCGACGACATGGTGCTGCTGCGCAGCGACGGCACGCCGACCTACATGCATTCGGTGGTGGTCGACGACCACGACATGGGCATCACCGACGTCATCCGTGGCGACGATCACCTGACCAACACGTTCCGCCAGTTGCAGATCTATCAGGCGATGGATTGGGCGCCGCCGAGCTTTGCGCATATCCCGCTGATCCACGGGCCGGACGGCGCCAAGCTGTCCAAGCGCCACGGCGCGCTCGGCGTCGAGGCCTATCGCGACATGGGCTATCTGCCGGAGGCGCTGCGCAACTATCTGCTGCGGCTCGGCTGGGGCCACGGCGATGACGAGATCATCTCCACCGAGCAGGCTATCCAGTGGTTCGACCTGGATGCCGTCGGTCGCGGCCCCTCGCGCTTCGACTTTGCCAAGCTCGATAATCTCAACGGCCACTATCTGCGCCAGACCGACGATGAGCGGCTCGCGCAGGATGTGGCGCAGCGTCTCAGCGTCGCCGGCGATACCACCATCGAGCACCGCCTGATCGCCGGCATGGCTGGCCTCAAGGCCCGCGCCAAGACCCTGAAGGAACTGGCTGAGAACGCACGCTTCTACACCTTGACGCGGCCGCTGAGCCCCGATGACAAGGCCTGTGCCCAGCTGACCGGAGGCGGTTCAAGGGTGCTGAAGGAATTGCGAGAGCGATTGGCGGCCGCGCCGACCTGGATCGCCGCCGACCTCGAGAGCGAGGCGCGCGCGTTCGCGGAAGCGAAGGGCGTCAAGCTCGGCCAGGTCGCACAGCCGCTGCGCGCCGCCCTCAGCGGCGCCACCACTTCGCCGCCGATTTTCGAGGTCATGCAAGTGCTTGGCCGCGAGGAGACCCTCGGCCGCATCGACGATGCGGTGGGTGCCGGCGGCTGATCGCCTCTGCTATGCTGCGGGGCAAAATAGGTCATCGCGGCTTAACATTTTCAATGCTACGGTGACGTATTAACCTTTCTGTGCCCTCTCCGAAGCACCAGGATTAATGCCCATGGCGAAGAACAAGACCTCCGGAAAAGCCAAATCGAAGCGAAGCTCCTCCGCGGCGCTGAAAAGCCAGCCGCCCAGGATCAAGGTCGTCGATTCCAAGATCACGCCGCGCGCGCCGACTGCCCACTCCAAGGTCTCGGTCAAGGACAGCCGCGGCCATTCCTGGGAGCTGCCGGTCCTGAAGGGCACCATCGGGCCGGACGTGGTGGATGTGCGCAAGCTCTATACCGAGCATGGGCTATTCACCTATGACCCCGGCTACGGCTCCACCGGCTCGACCCAGTCCGCCATCACCTACATCGATGGCGAGGCCGGCGTCCTCATGCATCGGGGCTACCGCATCGAGGAACTGGCGGCTTATTCCGACTTCATGGAGGTCTGCTACCTGTTGCTGGAGGGCGAGTTGCCCAACGCCGAGCAGAAGACGGCGTTCGAGAAGGACATCACCTACCACACCATGCTGCACGAGCAGATCACCCGCTTCTTCAGCGGGTTCCGCCGCGATGCGCATCCGATGGCGGTGATGGTGAGCGTGGTGGGCGCGCTCTCGGCCTTCTATCACGACAGCACCGACATCCACGATCCGCGCCAGCGCATGATCTCCGCGCACCGGCTGATCGCGAAGGTGCCGACGATCGCCGCGATGGCCTACAAGTATTCGGTCGGCCAGCCCTTCATCTATCCGCGCAATCACCTCTCCTATGCCGAGAACTTCCTCTACATGCATTTCGCGGTGCCGGCGGAGGACTACGAGATCAATCCGGTGGTCGCGAAGGCGATGGACAAGATCTTCATCCTGCACGCCGACCACGAGCAGAACGCCTCGACCTCGACGGTGCGCATCGCCGGCTCGAGCGGCGCCAATCCGTTCGCCTGCATCGCGGCCGGTATTGCGAGCCTGTGGGGCCCGGCGCACGGCGGCGCCAACGAAGCGGTGCTCAGCATGCTGCGCCAGATCGGCAGCAAGGACCGCATCCCGGAGTTCATCAAGCGCGCCAAGTCGAAGGACGACAACTTCCGCCTGATGGGCTTCGGCCACCGGGTCTACAAGAACTACGACCCGCGCGCCGCGGTGATGCGGCAGAGCTGCCACGAGGTGCTCGATGCCTTGGGCAAGCGCGACCAGCCGCTGCTGGAGCTCGCCATGGAGCTGGAGCGCATCGCGCTGGAGGACGATTATTTCGTCTCCCACAAGCTGTTCCCGAACGTCGATTTCTATTCGGGCATCATCCTGGAGGCGATCGGCTTCCCGACCTCGATGTTCACCGTGCTGTTCGCGGTCGCGCGCACCGTCGGCTGGGTGGCGCAGTGGAAGGAGATGATCGAGGATCCGACCCAGCGCATCGGCCGCCCGCGCCAGCTCTACACCGGCTACGGCGAGCGCCCGTACATGCCGATCGAAAAGCGGAAGTAAGAGAGCAGCATGCCAGCGTATCGTTCGCGGACCACGACCCACGGCCGCAACCAGGCAGGGGCGCGGGGGCTATGGCGCGCCACCGGCATGAAGGACTCCGACTTCGGCAAGCCCATCGTCGCCGTCGTGAACTCCTTCACGCAGTTCGTGCCCGGACATGTGCATCTGAAGGACCTCGGCCAGCTGGTGGCGCGCGAGATCGAAGCAGCCGGCGGTGTCGCCAAGGAGTTCAACACCATCGCGGTCGATGACGGCATCGCCATGGGCCACGACGGCATGCTCTATAGCCTGCCCTCGCGCGAGCTGATCGCCGACAGCGTCGAGTATATGGTGAACGCGCATTGCGCCGACGCCATGGTCTGCATCTCCAACTGCGACAAGATCACGCCCGGCATGCTGATGGCGGCGCTGCGCATCAACGTGCCCGTGGTGTTCGTGTCCGGCGGCCCGATGGAAGCCGGCAAGATCAAGCTCAAGGACAAGATGGTCGCGCTCGACCTGGTGGATGCCATGGTCGCGGCGGCCGACGACAAATACACCGACGCCGAAGTCGCCACCATCGAACGGTCCGCTTGCCCGACCTGCGGCTCCTGCTCCGGCATGTTCACCGCCAACTCGATGAATTGCCTGACCGAAGCGCTCGGTCTCTCACTGCCCGGCAACGGCTCGGTGCTGGCGACCCACGCCGATCGCAAGGCGCTGTTCCTGGAAGCCGGCCGCCTGGTGGTCGACATCACGCGCCGCTACTACGAAGAGAACGACGAGAGCGTGTTGCCGCGCAACGTCGCGAGCTTCAAGGCATTCGAGAACGCGATGAGCCTCGACATCGCCATGGGCGGCTCCACCAACACCGTGCTGCACCTGCTG
>DATFDU010000168.1:0-13524 GCA_035251915.1 Dongiaceae bacterium
CTTGGCATGCCTTGTTCGCCTTTGCCAAACTGTGCAATATGCGCCGCCTAGTGCACAGGTGAGCGGATTCGACGCAGCTAACGGTCGAAAATCGGCCAATCGCGGGGGAGAATCGCAAAATCGGGCGGGACGGCGGCGCTAACTTGGAGGACTGCCTTCAGGGGGTGACACCGGATGCGTGAACCGGGGGAGAGAGCATGAAAATCGGCGTGGCGAAGGAGCGGCGGCCTAACGAGAAGCGCTGCGCGGTTTCTCCCGATACCATCAAGAAATTCGTGGGACTGGGCGCGGAGGTGCTGGTCGAAGCCGGCGCCGGCGAAGGCTGCTCGATTCCCGACAGCGTGTATCAGTCGGCGGGCGCGAAGGTCGTGCCGGACGCCCGTGCGGCGCTGGCCGATGCTGACGTGGTGCTGAAGGTGCAGCGGCCGCTGACCGCCGCGGAAGGCGGGCCGGACGAGCTGTCGCTGATGAAGCGCGGGGCGATGCTGGTGGCCAGCCTCAATCCCTACGGCGCCAAGGACCAGATCGGCGGCTATGCCCAGGCGGGAATCATCGCCTGCGCCATGGAGCTGATGCCACGCATCAGCCGCGCCCAGAACATGGACGTGCTGTCGTCGCAATCGAACCTTGCCGGCTACAAGGCCGTGCTGGATGCGGCGGCGGAATTCGGCCGCGCCTTCCCGATGATGATGACGGCGGCCGGCACGGTCGCGCCGGCGCGCGTGTTCGTGATGGGTGTCGGCGTCGCGGGTCTGCAGGCGATCGCGACCGCGCGGCGCCTCGGCGCCATCGTGTCGGCGACCGACGTGCGCCCGGCGACCAAGGAGCAGGTGGAAAGCCTCGGCGCTACTTTCGTCGCGGTCGAGGACGAGGAGTTCAAGCAGGCCGAGACGGCCGGCGGCTACGCCAAGGAAATGAGCGACGCCTACAAGGCCAAGCAGGCGGCGCTGGTCGCCGAGCATATCAAGAAGCAGGACATCATCATCACCACCGCGCTCATCCCCGGCCGCAAGGCGCCGGTGCTGGTCAGCGAGGACATGGTGAAGAGCATGAAGCCCGGCTCGGTCATCGTCGACCTGGCGGTGGAGCAGGGCGGCAATTGCCCGCTCTCCGAAGTCGGCAAGGTGGTGGAGAAGCACGGCGTGAAGCTGGTCGGCCATGCCAATGTGCCGAGCCGCCTCGCTGCCGACGCGACCTCACTCTATGCCCGCAACCTGCTGAATTTCCTGACGCTCCTGATCGATAAGGAGACCAAGGGACTCAAGATCAACTGGGAGGATGAGATCGTGCAAGGCGTGGCGCTGACCCGCGACGGCCAGATCATTCATCCGAACTTCAAGGCGTAAGGGAGAAGCGCTGCCCATGGAAACCACCGTCGCGGAAACCGCTGGCCAGATGGCCGAAGGCATCGCCCACGCGCCCTTCGTGTTCCTGTTCACCGTGTTCGTGCTGGCCTGCTTCGTCGGCTACTACGTGGTGTGGCGGGTGACGCCGGCGCTGCATTCGCCGCTGATGGCGGTCACCAACGGCATCTCCTCGGTCATCATCGTCGGTGCGCTGATCGCGGCGGGCCCGGCCGATTTCAGCTTCAGCCAGATCATGGGCTTCGTCGGGGTGGCGCTGGCCTCGGTCAACATCTTCGGCGGGTTCCTGGTGACCTACCGCATGCTGTCCATGTTCAAGAAGAAGGGCCGCTGAGGCGGATCGGGGAACGACACCATGAACGAGACCCTTACCGCCTTTCTCTATCTGATCGCGTCGATCTGCTTCATCATGTCCCTGCGCGGGCTGTCGTCGCCGGAGACCTCGCGCGGCGGCCTGATGTACGGCGTCGGCGGCATGGTGATCGCGATCGTCACGACCGTCGCGCTGCCGATCGTGCAGAGCTATTGGTGGATCGTCATCGGCATCGTCGTCGGCGGTGCGGTCGGCACGGTGATCGCTCAGCGCATCCAGATGACCGCGCTGCCGCAGCTGGTCGCGGCCTTCCACTCGCTGGTCGGCCTGGCAGCGGTCGCGGTGGCGGCGGCAGCGTTCTACGCGCCGCACAAGTTCGGCATCGGCGAGGTCGGAGCCATCCACGCCGGTAGCCTGGTGGAGATGGGCCTCGGCGTCGCGGTCGGTGCGGTCACCTTCACCGGCTCGATCATCGCCTTCGCCAAGCTGCAGGCGCTGATGTCGGGCGCACCCTTGGTTTTCCCGGGCCAGCACGTCCTCAATGCGCTGCTCGGCATCGGCATCATCGTGCTGATCATCGCCGTGATCTTCACGCAATCGCCAGTCGCCTTCTGGGGCCTGGTGGCGGTGTCGCTGCTGCTCGGCTTCCTGCTGATCCTGCCGATCGGCGGCGCCGACATGCCGGTGGTCGTGTCGATGCTGAACTCCTATTCCGGCTGGGCGGCCTGCGGCATCGGCTTCACGCTCTCCAACACCTTGCTGATCGTGACCGGCGCGCTGGTCGGCTCCTCGGGCGCGATCCTCAGCTACATCATGTGCAAGGGCATGAACCGCTCGATCTTCAACGTGATCCTGGGCGGCTTCGGCACCGACGGCGGCAGCGCGGCGGTGGCCAAGAGCGGCGACAAACCGATCAAGGCCGGCAGCGCCGAAGACGCCGCCTTCATCATGAAGAACGCCGCCAGCATCATCATCGTGCCGGGCTACGGCATGGCGGTGGCACAGGCGCAGCACGCTTTGCGCGAGATGGCCGACCTCCTCAAGGAGGAAGGCGCCAAGATCTCCTACGCCATTCACCCGGTGGCTGGCCGCATGCCGGGTCACATGAACGTGCTGCTGGCGGAAGCCAGCGTGCCCTATGACGAGGTGTTCGAGCTGGAGGATGTCAACCGCGACTTCGCCCAGGCAGACGTGGCGTTCGTGATCGGCGCCAACGACGTGACCAACCCGGCGGCGAAAACCGATCCTAAGAGCCCGATCTACGGCATGCCGATCCTGGACGTCGAGCAGGCGAAGACGGTGCTGTTCGTGAAGCGCTCGATGGCGTCGGGCTATGCCGGCGTCGACAACGAGCTGTTCTTCCGCAACAACACCATGATGCTGTTCGGCGACGCCAAGAAGATGTGCGAGGACATCGTCAAGTCGCTCGGTTGATCCTTGGGCTGATCGTCAGATCTGCGTCAAGGGCAGCGCAGTCGTCTCCTTGATCTTTTCCATCACGAAGCTGGATGACACGTCGCTGAGCGCGATGCGCGCGATCAGGCGTTTGTAGAGCGCGTCGTAGCCGGCGACGTCCGGCACCACCGCCTGCAGCAGGTAGTCGATGTCGCCGGTGGTGCGATAGACGCCGATGATCTCCGGAATGTCACGCACCGCGGCGGAGAACTTCTCCAGCCAGTTCGCCTCATGGTGCGCCGTCCGCACCGCGATGAAGGCGGTGAGGCCGAGATTGAGCTTGGCCGGGTCGAGCAGCGCGACCCGCGCGCGGATCACGCCCTCTTCTTCCAGGCGCTTGATCCGGCGCCAGCAGGCATTGCGCGACAGGTGCACGCGCTCGGACAGCTCGTCCACCGACAGGCTGGCGTCCTTCTGCAAGGCGCCCAGGAGCGCGCGGTCGATGTCATCTATCACAGGAAACGCTCCCATGTTGGGACATAATCCCACGTAACTAGCATATCGGCGCAAAGTTTGGGATGTATTTTCGAGTGATCCAGGGCAGAATCCGGTCCTCTGGTGGGAGACAGTCATGCAGATCCTGGATCGCCTTTTCCTCGCGCACCCGCGCACCGTGGGCGAGAGCTACCTGGAACATTGTGCCTTCGCGTTCAGGATCGCGTCGCGCCTGCTGATGGCCGGTTCGGCCGCTTTGGTCCATGCGGTCGTGCCCTGTCTCTGCGAGACGACCGCGTCGCGCATCATCCTCGCCATGAACGCCGACATCGTCGCCCGCCGCGCCCGGGCGAACCACGGGGCCAACCCGGGCCGGACCGCAGAGCCGCTGTTCGGCTTCGCCGAATACATCTGACGTCGCCTTTCCTTCGACGATGATCGCCGGCAATTCCCCACGCGCCGGCGCGGCGGCAACAATTCGTAAACCATATTCTCGGTAGATTGCGTCCGCGCGATTGCTCGACTTGCGCTACTATGTGTGAGGTTTGGATCGAGTCTTGGAATGGAAAGTCCCGGTGTCGTCGTGCTAGACGCCTTTTCCTACGGGGGCCAAGTTCAACCAATGAATATGCCGATGCCAGATAAGCTCTTGCTCATAAACGCCTCGATCGCGAATCGGGCGGTCTTCAAGATCACCTTCAAAGGCCGGCGCGACATCCAGGCGGCGAGCGACGCCGGCGAAGCGATGCGCTTTGCCGACCGCACGCCGCCTGACCTGATCGCGCTCGACATCGGCGAGGACCAGGATGCCGGCATCGTCCACGGCATGATCAAGCACTTCCGCAACGCGCCGGCCACGCGCAACACGCCGATCGTGCTGCTGGCCGGCTCGGCGCAGGAGCCGGTGGCGATCCGCGGCCTCGCGCTCGGCGCGGTCGACTTCATCTCCAAGCCGCTCAGCCCGCTGGTGCTGGCGGCGCGGGTGCAGCGCCACCTCGACCTCAAGCAGGAGCGCGACACGCTGGCGCATCATTCCGGCATCGACCAGGTGAGCGGCGTCGCCAGCCTGTCGCATTTCGACGCGCACGCCGACCGCGAATGGCGGCGCGCGCTGCGCCACCACACCAAGGTCTCGGTCGCGGTGATCGATGTCGACAATTTCCGCGCCTACAACGAGCAGCACGGCTATATCGCGGGCGACGAGGTGCTGCGGCAGCTGGCCGGCGCGCTGGCGGATGAGATCCGCCGCCCGTCGGACCTGCTGGCGCGCTATCACGGCGACCAGTTCGTGGCGCTGCTGCCGGACACCGACGGCACCGGCGCCGGCCATGTCGCCGACCGGCTGCTGGGCCGCGTGCGCGACCTGCGCCTGCCCCATGCCGACAACGACGGCGGGCACGTGACGGTCTCCATCGGCCTCGCGACACTGGAGCCGAAATCGCGCGACGGTTTGCCGGAGTTCCTCAGCCTCGCCGCCGACGCGCTCGGCAGCGCCAAGCAGAACGGGCGCAATCAGCTGAAGACACTGCCGTAGAAGTCACAGCAAATGTGGTCGCGAGACGGGCGGGAATTGGCTAGCTTCCGCCGACCATCCCAGCGACTCGGACCAATCCTGCATGCTTGAACTCGGCCCGCTGCTCAAAGCCGCCATCCTCGGCGTCGTCGAAGGCCTCACCGAATTCCTGCCGATCTCCAGCACCGGGCACCTGATCCTGGCGGGCGAGCTGCTCGCGTTCAATGACGAGAAGGGCAAGGCCTTTCTCATCATGATCCAGACCGGCGCCATGCTCGCGGTGATGTGGCAATACCGCGTCAAGTTCACCCAGCTCGCCGTCGGGCTTTTCCACCGCCGGGATGAGCAGCTTTTCATCCTCCGCTTGTTCATTGCATTTCTTCCCGCGGCCTTGGTCGGGCTGCTGTTCGGGGACCTCATCAAGCAATATCTGTTCGGCGCCATTCCCGTCGCTGTCGCGCTGATCGTCGGCGCGGTGGTGATCCTGGTGGTCGAGCGCACCTACAAGGACTGGCATATCGAGCACCTCGACCAGGTGGGCTGGCGCTACGCGCTGCTGATCGGGTTGGCGCAATGTTTCGCGCTGCTGCCCGGCGTATCGCGGGCCGGTGCCACCATCATCGGCGGCATGGTGTGCGGCCTCTCGCGCAAGGCGGCGACCGAGTTCTCGTTCTTCCTCGCGGTGCCGACGCTGATCGCGGCCGGCGGCTACGATCTCATGAAGTATCGCGGCGAGTTCTCGGCGGCCGATCTCGAGGTGCTGGCGGTCGGCCTCGTCGTGTCCTTTATCTCGGCGCTGATCTGCATCCGCTGGCTGCTGCGCTACGTGGCCAGTCACGACTTCAAGATCTTCGCCTGGTACCGCATCGTCCTCGGCGTGATCATCCTGATCGTACTCTGGTAGCCCAAAAACAAATCGGGGCCGGCAAGCCGACCCCGACGAACTTCGCTCAACCAGCGCTGTAGACTAGTAGCCTTCGCGCTCCAGGCGCTTGCGCAGCAACTTCCGGTGACGCCGCACAGCTTCCGCCTTTTCCCGCGCCTTGCGCTCCGAGGGCTTCTCGTAGTTCCGGCGCATCTTCATTTCGCGGAAAATACCCTCGCGCTGCATCTTCTTCTTCAGCGCGCGCAGGGCCTGGTCGACATTGTTGTCACGGACGAGGACTTGCACGGTTGACTCAGCTCCTATCTCTGTCGTCGGCCGATCCATCCGCCGGCCGGGTTGAAACCGCAAAAAAACATCGGGCGACCAAATGCCGCCCGTTGATTGGCGCGGTGTGTAGCACAGGCGCGCCCCCTTGTGAAGGGCTTACGGGGCTTTCGGCGGAGCCGATTCTGCCCCATATTTCAAAGGGAAAGGGAGAAATCGCACGATGGCGATCCTGAAAATCGCGCGCATGGGGCACCCGGTCCTGAAGGCTCGCGCAGAGCCGGTCGGCGATCCAAAAGCCCAGGAGATTCAACAGCTTGTGCGCGACCTGGTGGAGACCCTGGAAGACGTGGGCGGGATCGGGCTTGCGGCGCCGCAGGTGCATGTCTCCAAGCGGGTGGTGATCTTCTATGTCCCCGGCGAGCGGCAGGCCGCGGCCGGCGAGCCGGCGGAGGACGTGCCCCTGACGGTCCTCATCAACCCCGAGATCGAGCCGCTGTCGGAGGAGAAGCTGGCAGGCGTCGAGGCCTGCCTGTCGGTGCCCGGCCTCGCCGGCCCGGTGCCGCGCTGGACCCACATCCGCTATCGCGCGCTCGACCTGCAGGGGCGCATGTTCGAGCGCGAGGCCAAGGGCTATCATGCCCGCGTCGTGCAGCACGAATGCGATCACCTCGACGGCATCCTCTATCCGATGCGCATGACAGATCTTTCCCAGTTGGCGTTCGTCGAGGAGCTGCGCCGCTTCGGCGGGCATCCTGTCGAGGAGGATTGAAGCCATGACTTATGACCGCGATGCCGACCGCCTGGCGCTGCTGGAAGCGACGCTGTCGCACGCCGCCTTCGACGGCTGGTCGCAGAAGGCGTTCGACGCCGGCGTGAAGGACGCCGGCATTCCCGCCGATCGCGCGCTCAATGCGTTCCCCGGCGGCATGTCGGAGCTGCTGGCCTTCTACCACGAGGTCGAGGACCGCGAGATGCTGCAAGCAATGCAGCGCGCCAACGTGTCCGAGATGCGCGTGCGCGACCGCATCGCCTTCGCGGTGAAGACGCGCCTGCAGCGCAACATGCGCCATCGCGAGGCGATCAAGTCGGCCTGCAGCTTCCTCGCCATGCCGCACAACGGGCCGCTGGCGCTGCGCCTGCTCTACCGCACGGTCGATGCGATGTGGTACGGCGCCGGCGACAACGCCACCGATTTCAACTTCTACACCAAGCGCGCGCTGCTGGCGGGCGTCTACTCCTCGACGGTGCTCTATTGGCTCAACGACAAGTCGACGGGCGCCGCCGATACCTGGGCCTTCCTCAACCGGCGGATCGACGAGGTGATGCAGGTGCCGAAGCTGCTCGGCAAGGTCAGCGCCGTCACCAGCCGCTTCCCCAATCCCTTCCGCGTGGCGCAGCGCATCCGCCCGCGCGGCTTCCGCGCCCGGACCGCCCGTGGCTGAGCCGCTGACACGCACCCAGCGCGAGAAGCGCAAGCGCGACAGCGGCCGCGCCGGCTACGATCCGACCCTGACCGGCCTGTCGCGGGGCGCGCCGGTCATGGTCTATGACGGCGCGTGCAACCTGTGCCACGGCTGGGTGCGTTTCGCGCTCAAGCGCGACCGTGCGGAACGCCTGAAGTTCCTGGCGGCGCAGTCGCCGCTGGGTCAGGAGTTCCTGAAGCGCAACCGGCTGCCGGCGCAGAATTTCGACAGCTTCTACCTGGTCGAGAACGCGGTCATCCTGCACAAGTCCAAGGGCTTCCTCAGCATGCTGCAGTATCTGCGCTGGCCGTGGCCATGGCTGGCGGTCATCGGGATCCTGCCGACCCATCCGCTCGACCGGCTCTACGACTTCATCGCGCAGAACCGCTACCGCTGGTTCGGCCGGCGCGAGCTGTGCCTGATCGCCGACGAGGCAAAGGCCGAGAGGTTCCTGGCGTAATGAGCAGGTCACAGACCATCGGCATTCGCGATGCCAAGGCCAATTTCTCGAAGCTGGTCAGGCAGATCGAAAGTGGCTCGACGCAGGAAGTTGTCCTGACGCGCGCCGGCAAGCCGGTGGCAAAGTTGGTCGCTATACCTAAGGCGGCAATCAGGCTGGGCGTAGCGGACGGAGCATTCCCGATTCCTGATGATATTGATACTGCCAACCCGGCGATCGAAGAGATGTTCACGCTGCCAGCAAGGCGGCAGTGAGATGGCCGGCGTCCGTCACATCAAATCGTACGGGTGCTTCCAGCCGGGCAGGGCGCTGATGTCGGCGAGCCAGCGCTGGACGTTGGGCCAGCGCGCGAGGTCGATGCCGGCCTGGTCGGCCCAGAACAGGTAGCCGCTGCAGCTGATGTCCGCGACGGTCGGAATGTCGCCGAGCAGGAACTTGTGCGCGGCGAACTCGCTGTTCAAGCGGTCAAGGTCCGCGAGCGCGCGGGCATGCAGCCAGTCGAGCACCTCCGTCTTGGTGTCGGGAACCCAGCGCCGGGCGAAGCGCAGGTTGGGGACGGAGATGCCGATGCGGTTCGCTTCCCAGAATAGCCATTCGCGCACCTGGTCGTGGTCGACCGCGTCACGGCCGTAGAACTTCAGGGTGCGCTGTGCGAGATGCAGCAGGATCGCGTTCGACTGCACGTAGGCCTGGCCGCGGTCGATGAGCACCGGCACCTCGCCATACTTGCTGACCTGCTGGAACTCGGCCGGCCGCCGATCGCGCGGCAGCTGGATGTCGACGGGGCGGTAGTCGTGCGGCGTCTGGGTCAGCGCCAGCATCAGCCGGACCTTGTAGGAATGGCCGGACTCGCGGTTGCCGTAGAGAATGAGATCCAAAGGTCACCTGAAGGAAAAAGCTCTCTGCCTCATCCTAGTCCCTTTCCTTCGACCGCGCGCATCCTTTCCGCGACCAGTTCCTGCAGGCGCCACAGGAAGTGGTCGTGGATGCCGAGTTCCTCGCACTTGAGTACGGTTTCCAACAGATACTCGGCGCAGCTGCCGTTCTCGCCGCAGGCGTGGGCGATGTGGTCGGCCACCACCTTGTCCGAGATGCGGCCGGCGTAGCGTTCGCCCTCGACGTTGGCGACGAAGGTCAGACCGCGCACGGATCCCTGCATGGTCGTAAGCCTGACCCAGCGCGGCACGTAGCCATTGCCGGTCATTTCGCGCGTCCAGACGGCGGCGACCTTCTCGCGCACGCCCGGCGCCGCGATCCGATAGGCGACGCCGCGGCACGAGCCGCCGCGGTCGAGCGCCAGCATCAGCCCGGGATGCGCGCGCGAGCCGCGATAGCGCAGCTGCCACAGGCAGAACCGGCGGTGCCAGCCGTTGAGCAGAGCGGGCCGGCTTTCGGCGAAATCCAGCTCCGGCTTCCACATCAGCGAGCCGTAGCCGAACAGCCATAGGTCGCCCTCGTCATGCTCCAGCATCACGCGGTCGAGCGCCGCCGCGATCTCCTCCGGTGTCCGGAGCTTGTGGGCGCCGGGATCGTCCTTCACCGGATCGCCGAAACGCGCCGCGATCATTGCTCGCGTCAGGGATGGCTGGCGCGGTTCCCTCATGACTTGACGCGTCGCGACGGAAGCGCTTCGAGCAGGCGCTTGCTCATCTCCACCTCGCGCAGCGCGAAGGCGGTCTCCATCGAGCTGATGTTGCCGACCGAACGCAGCACGGTCTTGACGAAATCGTCGTAGCCTTCGAGATCGTCGACCAGCACCCGCAGGAAATAGTCGCGCTGGCCGGTCATCAGAAAGCACTCCTGCACCTGCGGCGCCTGGCTGATGGCGCGCTCGAAGGTCTCGATCGCCTCGTCGCTGTGGATCGCGAGCTTGATCTCGACGAACGCCATCATCTTGCGCCCGAGCTTGCGTGCGTCGATGAGCGCGGTGTAGCCGGTGATGTAACCCTCTTCCTCCAGGCGCCGCCAGCGGCGCAGGCACGGCGACTGCGACAACCCGACATGCTCGGACAGTTCTGCTAGAGTGAGGCGGCAGTTCGCCTGCAGCGCCGCCAGGATCTTGAGATCCAGGGCGTCCAGGTCGGGATTGGCAGTATTTTGCGCCATGGCACTCATTTTTGGTGAATTTTGCCGTGTATGTCAATTCCAGGGTGGAATTAGGCGCATCTTTGCGCGGATCGCAGCGTAGCTTGGTTAACGGGAAATCGACGCGACCCTCGCGTCCTCGGGAGACCTCGCCATGAAACAGCAGCCCTATCACAAGCGCTTTGTGGGCACCCACAAGCTCGCGCCCGACACCCTGATGATGAGCTACGGCTACGATCCGAAGCTCTCGGAGGGCGCAGTCAAGCCGCCCTTGTTCATGAGCTCGACCTTCGCCTTCCGCACGGCGGAGGAGGGCGCGCATTTCTTCGATGTGACCGCGGGCCGCGTGAAGCTGAACACCGAGGAGACCGCGGGCCTGGTCTATTCGCGGTTCAACAATCCGAACCTCGAGGTGCTGGAAGACCGCATCTCGATCCTCGAGGAGGCCGACGATGCCTGCGTGTTCTCCAGCGGCATGTCGGCGAGCACGACCGCGGCGATGGCATTCCTGCGCCCCGGCATGTCGATGGTGATGTCGAAGCCGATCTATGGCGGCACCTCGTCCTTGTTCTCCACCTTCTTCCCGGATTTCGGCATCACGGTGGTGCCGATGACCGATGGCCTCAGCGTCGATGGCATCACCGCGGCGATGAACGAGGCGGCGCGTCACGGTCAGCTCGGCATGGTGCTGGTAGAGACGCCGGCCAACCCGACCAACACGCTGATCGACATCAGCCTGGTCGGCGGGCAGTGCCTGCAGCACGGGCTGCGCACGGGGCACAAGCCGGTCCTGATGGTCGACAATACCTTCCTCGGGCCGATCTATCAGAAGCCGATCCTGCACGGCGCCGACTTGGTCGCCTATTCGGTGACCAAGTATCTCGCCGGCCACAGCGACCTGGTGGCGGGCGCGGTGGCGGGCCGCGAGGACCTGATGTTCGCGGTACGCAAGCTGCGCGGCCTGCTCGGCACCCAGCTCGACCCGCACAGCGCCTGGCTGATCAGCCGCTCGCTGGAGACGCTGAGCCTCAGGATGCAGCGCGCCAACGAGAGCGCGCGCATCATCGCGGAGCGTCTGCGCGACCATCCGATGGTGGAGGATGTGAACTACCTCGGCTTCGTCAAGCCGGGTTCGCGTCAGTGGGATATCTTCCAGAAACAGTGCCACAGCGCCGGATCGACCTTCGCCTTCAACGTCAAGGGCGGGCGCGAGGTGGCGTTCAAGCTTCTCAACAACATCCAGCTCATCAAGCTGGCGGTCAGCCTGGGCGGCACGGAATCGCTGATCTGCCATCCGGCCTCCACCACCCACTCCGGCATCAAAGCGGAGGAGCGTAAGGCGCTCGGCATCACCGAGGGCACGATCCGGCTGTCGATCGGGGTCGAGGATCCGAACGACCTGCTCGCCGACCTCGAGCAGTCGATGGCGGCGGCAGTTTAGACGATAAGAGGCGGGGACGGATCGATGGCTCAAACGGCGAACGCGCCGGTGGCGACCGGCGCGCAGACCTTTCCGATCGATGTGCTGCGCGACATCGAGCGCAAGGTGCTGTGGCTGTCGACCCAGATCATCCACAACGCCAATCATGAGCGCGACAGCGATGACGGGCTGAAGGTCGGCGGGCACCAGGCCTCGTCGGCCTCGCTGGTCAGCATCATGACCGCGCTCTATTTCGCCATCCTGCGGCCGCAGGACCGGGTGGCGGTGAAGCCGCACGCTTCGCCGGTGTTCCACGCCATCCAGTATCTGCTCGGCAACCAGACGCTCGACATGCTGAAGGACTTCCGCGCGTTCGGCGGGGCGCAATCGTATCCGTCGCGCACCAAGGACGTCGACGACGTGGATTTCTCGACCGGCTCGGTCGGACTCGGCGTCGCCATGACCTCATTCGCCAGCCTGGTGCAGGACTACATCCGCGCTCACGGCTGGGGCCGCAGCTGGCCGGAGGGACGGATGGTGGCGCTAGTCGGCGATGCGGAGCTGGACGAAGGCAACATCTACGAGGCGCTGATCGAAGGCTGGAAGCACGACCTGCGCAACACCTGGTGGATCGTGGACTACAACCGCCAGAGCCTCGATGCCGTGATCCCGGCGCCGCTCACGGCCAAGCTCACCACCGTGTTCGAGAACATGGGCTGGCGCGTCGTCACGGTGAAGTATGGCAAGCGGCTGCAGGCCTTGCGTGGGCAGCCGGGCGGGCAGGCGATCCTCGACTGGATCGATGAATGCGACAACGGACTCTATTCGGCGCTGTGCTTCCAGGGCGCGGCCGGCTGGCGCGCGCAGCTGGCGGAGGAGGTGACGGACCGCGACGCTCGCGCGCTGATCGATGCGATGAACGACGAGACGCTGGCCGCGACCATGACCGACCTCGGCGGCCATTGCCTGGAAAGCCTGCTGGAGGCGTTCACGGATGCGACGAGCAGCGATCAGCCGATCTGCTTCATCTGCTACACCATCAAGGGGCGCGGGTTGCCGCTGGCGGGCCACAAGGACAACCACGCCGGCCTGATGACGCCGGAGCAGATGAAAGGCTTCAAGGCGGCGAACAACATCCTTGATGGACAGGAATGGTCGAGGAGTGCGGGCCTCAATAGGTCGGAGCGCGAATTCGAGGCGCTGCTGGCCGAGACGCCCTTCAATGCCAGAGGCCGGCGGAGGTTTGACGCGGAGCGGATCGAGGTCGGCGCACTGCCCTTGCCGCCGATCAAGGGCGCGATGTCGACGCAACAGGGCTTCGGCCAGATCCTGGCGGAGATCGCGCGCGCCGGCGCCAAGCTCGCGGATCGCATCGTCACCACCTCTCCGGACGTGACGGTCTCCACCAATCTCGGCCCGTGGGTCAACCGCCGCGGCGTGTTCGCCATGCAGGCCGAGGAGGACGTCTTCCAGGCGCGCAAGCTGATGTCGGCGCAGCGCTGGGGCAAGGGACCAGCCGGGCAGCATATCGAGCTCGGCATCGCCGAGAACAACCTGTTCCTGATGCTGGCGGCGATGGGATTGAGCCACAGCATTTTCGGCGAGCGGCTGCTGCCGATCGGCACGCTGTACGATCCCTTCATCGCGCGCGGCTTGGATGCGCTGAACTACGCCTGCTATCAGGATGCGCGCTTCATCCTGGTGGCGACTCCATCGGGCATCACGCTGGCGCCGGAGGGCGGCGCGCACCAGTCGCGCACCACCACCCTGATCGGCATGGGGCAATCGGGCATGGCGAGCTTCGAGCCGGCCTTCGCCGATGAACTCGCCGTGCTGATGCGCCACGGATTCGATTGGATGCAG
>DATFDU010000169.1:0-5168 GCA_035251915.1 Dongiaceae bacterium
AACACCGGCAGCCATTCGCGCTCCACCCACAGCGGCACCGCGGCGGCGAGGAAACCGGCGCAGGCGAGCGCATGGACGCCGAAGGCGCGGCGGTAGAATTTGTCCTTGAACCGCCACGTCCGCAGCCGCTGTGCGAACACCAGATGCACCGCGGAGAGGATGAGGCAGATGATCGACCACGGCAGCAGCAGCTCGAAATCACGCAGTCGCCAATAAGCGAGTGCGAGCACCGCCGAGCCATAGAGCGCGGACAGCAGCGCCCAGCGTTCCGGATTGCGGGCACCCCACAGCAAGGCATAGCCGCCGCCGGTTCCCAGCACGCCGGCGATGCCGGCGATCCACAGATAGCCATAGAAATCGAAAATGGGCTGATGGCCGGTGTTCCACGCCAGCAATCCGATCACCGGCACTGCAGCCAGGACGAAGGCGGAGATTTCGTGTTGCGGCCGCAACCTCCCGCTGACAGCGCCGATCATCGCCAGCAGGATGGCGAACGCCCAGTCGCCCGCCTGGAAGTCGCCCTCCTCCAGCGCGACGAGCATCAGCAGCGCGGCTCCGACGGCCGTCGCGAGACCGACGATGCGCGATTCGGACCAATCGGTGTCGCTGGTCCAGCGTGGCGCAAGCCAGAAGACGCTGGCCGCCAACAGGATGAGATAGATCGGCGCTGCGACGGCATCGATGCCGCTCAGTCCGCCGGCCTGCGGCATGACCAGGACAAGAAGGGCCCAGCCGAGGCCGCCCGCATTGGCGATCGCCGGCAGGTACCACCAGCCGCGCTGCCGCTCCAGCCACAGCACGCCGAGCTGCAGCAGGAACAGGTAGCTCAGCAGGATCGCGGGATGCGGCTCTCCGGTCGAGACCACCGCCGGCGTGACGATGCCGCCGGCGAGGCCGATCAGCCCGACGAATGACCCGTGCCGCAGCGACAGGCCGATCGCGACAAATGTCAGCGCGGCCAGGATCACGAACGCCACCGCCGGCTGCACAAGATGGTAGAGCGCCACCGACGCGAACAGGCTGGCATAGAGCGCGGCGACGCCCGCTGCCGTCAGCGCCTGCCCGATGGTGGCGGACTTGCGCCGCATGAAGTCGCCGCCGACCAGCAGCGCGATGCCGAGCAGGATGCCGAGGATGACGCGCAGGCCTGGGCCCAGGAGACCCTCGTCGATCGAATATTTGACCAGGAAGAAGCTCGCCAGCGCGATGCAGGCACCGCCGAGCCACACGAAGCCGCGCGCACCGAGCCGCTGCTCGAGCCCGCGCGGTGCGGGATCGACGGCGGGGCGCAGCGGCGCCGCCGGCGCGGGTGGTTCGGGAGCAACGGCGGGAGCGGCTTCCATGACCGGCGCGGCGGCGATCGGCGGCTCTGGCTGCGCCGGCGGTGTCGGCGGGGCGACGGGCTCCGGTGCTTGCTCGACTGGATGCGAGGGGCGGTGTGGCAGGTCGTCGGCAGCCGCCCGGCGATCCTGAAGGTCCCTCAGTTCGTGACGCAAAAGGGCGAGCTGCTGCTCCAGGCGCTGGGTCGCGCGAAAGGCCGAGATCGCGAGCGCCGGCACCACCAGGACGAAGAAAATCCCGCCCGCGAACAGGATCAGTCCCCACAGTGGCCCGAAGAAGTCCAACGCTCGGCGCCCCCACGATAGCGAGCGACTCGCCGCCGACCGGCGGCGGCCGGCCGCATCATGGCGCGGCGCCAGGGGCTCACGCAACCGCCGGCAGTGAAGTGACACTCACAGGGCGCGGCCTGCGAGCGCCGCTCGCACGCTGCCCACCCTCGCTACTTGTTGTTGCCTCGGCGGCTGCCGGCAGGCATCGCGGCACCGTCCTCCTGCTGTGCGATCAGGGTCGGGTTGGCAAGGCCGTCCGGGATGCTGACGCTGGGGTCGCGCTTGTAGGTGTCGTTGCGGAAATTGGCGATGCCCTGCTCGTCCACCCACGCCGTCATATAGACGATGTGCAGGGGGATCGGCCGCACCAGCTTCACATAGGTGGTCTTGCCGCCCCGGACCACCTCGTCGACGCGCGCGCGGTTCCAGGCCGGATCGTCCTGGATCAGGAAGGTCGCAAGCCCCAGCGGATCGTCGACGCGAACGCAGCCGGAGGAGAAGAAGCGGTCCTGCTTCTCGAACAGCTTGGGCGACGAAGTGCCGTGGATGAACACCGAATGGTCGTTCTTGAAATCGAGCTTCATCGGGCCGAGGGCATTCTCGGGCCCCGCATCCTGCTTCAGGCGATAGGGGAAACTGCCGCCGTCCTTCACCTGTTTCCAGTTTACCGTACGCGGATCGACCTGGCGCCCGTCGGAGGTGTAGACGCGAACATTCCTGTTGGCGAAATAGCCGGGCTCTTCCAGCTCGTGCTGTAGCATGTCGATCCTGGCGATCTTCGCCGGCACCGACCAATCGGGATTGAGTTTGGCCTGGAAAATCTCGCTCTTCAGCAGCGGTGTCTTGCGCGCAACCCGGCCGACGATGGCGTTGGCGTGATAGGTCGTGACGCCGTTGTCGATCACGCGCAGCTCGGTGCTCGGGATGTTCACGAACACGAAGCGGTCTTCCATCTCCGGACTCTCGGTACGCATGCGGTCGAGGTTGAGCAGCACCATCTCCAGCCGCTCTTCCGCCGACACGTTCATTTCCTCGATCGTGCGCTTGCCGATCACGCCGTCGGCATTGAGTCCGTGCGCCTTCTGGAACGCCTTCACCGCGACTTCCAGTGCCGGATCGTAGAGCTCCGGATCGGCGCCGAGCACCGGCAGCTCGCCGGTCGCCAGCAGCCGCTCGGCCACCTGCTTCACGCGCGGGCCCTTGTCGCCCGGCTCCATCTTTTCGGTGCCCGAGACTGTCGGCCAGCCGCCGCGCTCGTAGTGACCGACAAAGGTCGGCAGCGCCGCGTGCAGGCGCCAGAACATGTGAAAGCTCGGATACTGCATCGCGATCATGCGCGCCTGATCCTTGGCGCTGCGCAGGCTCGTCAGCAGGCCGGCGCCGGGATCCGTGCGCGTGCCGGGCGCGTTGGTCACGTCATAGGCCCCGGTGATGTAGAGCGCGCTCATCAGAACTTCGGTGTCGGCGGCCTGCTCGGCCGGGACCAACAGCGGCAGCGCGGCCATCAACGACTGCACCTCCGCCGGCACGGTCATGCCGGCGGCGGCCGCCTTCGGCACTTGGCGAATCAAGAGCGAGCCGAGCGCGCTGTAGCCGGTCGGCGTCACCCACAATGCCGGTCCCTCGCTGGCATAGAATTCTTTCAGGCCGGCCCAGTCGACCGGCAAGGCGGCGAGCTGCTGGCTCTGTTGCAATCGGTCAACCGCCTCGGAGAGCCCAGCAACGGCCGGCGCGACCGCGGCGGGCGGGCCTTCCTTTGGCCCTTGCACGGCCGGCGCGATCACGTTGCGCTGGTCCTTGTCGGCATGCGCCGCATCGGACAAGCCGGATGCGACCAAGCTCAGACTCAGCGTCGCGACGAGCACTCCTCCCCATTGTGAAACCGACATTCAGCCCTCGATTATGTTATTGAAAACACCCGATCTCTGCCGCGCTCAGATCGTAAACAGACAGGTCGGGAAAATAATAAGCGGCGGTTACCGAATTGTCACCGGACGCGGCACCGATATCGGGCACGGCTGTGCCGCATATCACACAGTCCTGAAGCGCCGGAGCGTTTTCCGGCGAGGTGGCTGCCGTTTCGCCGCCGAAAACGCGACCATTTGCAGATGCAGAGCGTTTTCCGGCGAAGTGGCTGCCGCTTCGCCGGCGAAAACCGCGACCACTCCAGACCTTAGGCTGCCAGCCCAGGCCGGCCGAAGGCGGTCGCGGCGATGGTCGACTCGATGAAGATCCGCAGGCCGGTCGGTTGCTCGAACACCTTGTCCGCGCGCTCGGTCTTCACCTGGATCTCGACCGCGCCGGCCCGAGTCGCGAGGCTCGCCGCTTCTTCGCTCACCAGGTCGGAGCAATAGCGCGCCGCCTCCTCCAGATTGACGAAGTCCTTGATGCCGGTCGCGAGATGCGCGCGGAACAATCCTTCCTGCGGCTGGGTGATGGTGGCGGTCGCGCGTTGCAGCACACCGCCTGCCACCGCGCCGACCGCATTGCAGACGTCGGCGTGCGGCGGAATGACGAGGCGCGTGCGCAGGCGCCTGGCGATTTCCGGATAATAGCTGCCGACCGGCGCGCCGATCGCGGCGAGCGGTGCATTCAGCTTCAGCTCTGAGAGGATCAATGCTTCCGCCGGCTGCATCGCCGACAGCGTGCGGCGAATGAGGTCGCGGCCCAGCTGGCCCCAATGATGCGGATCGATGCCGCTGGTCTCGCGGATCGCGGAATCGAGGATGACCTCGCCCGACTGCCGCACCACCTGCTCCACCACGTCGCGGCACAGCCCCTCGACATCGGCCGGCGGCTTCCAGATCGGATTGGCCGGGCGGCGCAGGAACTGCCGGGCGGCAAGCTCCGCTGCCTCGCGATTCCAGTGGCTCTGCAGGCCGAGCACGTGCGCAGCGTCGCTGGGCGTCAGGCTGCTGATCGCGACCAGGCCGCGATCGACGAGGCGCCCCAGATTCCGCTGCACCGCCGGGCTGTAGAGCAGGTCGGCGAGCGGCATGGGTCCGTGCTCCAGCTTGTCCCACAGCTCGAGCTGGCCGGTGCTGAGGCTGGCCCGGCCGGCATCAAGCGGACGCTGGCGCAGCGCGAACTGCCCGCGATAGGGAACGATGTCCTCGTTCGCATCCTGCGCCCGCAGCGCCTGCAGCACCGCTGGGAACTGGGTCGCCAGCAGGCTGAGCGGAACGGCGCGGCGCGGGCCCACCGTGAAGCCGTTATGATCGTCGATCCGCACTTCGCTGTCGCCGCCGAGTCCATAGGTGTGGACCGCCACCGCTTCGACCATGGTCTTCCAGCCGCCGACCGTCGCGCCCTCCTTGTTCAACACCGGACGTCCGCCGCGCAGCATCGCGATATCGGTGGTGGTGCCGCCCATGTCGGAGACGAGGATGTCATCCTCGTGCGCGAGATGCCGCGCGCCGACCAAGCTCGCGGCCGGGCCGGAGAGAATCGTCTCGACCGGGCAGGTCAGCGCCAGGTCGGACTTGATCAGCGACCCATCGCCTTTCACCACCATCAACGGCGCCTTGATGCCCTTGCGCGCCAGCAGCCCCTCGACCG
>DATFDU010000170.1:0-10661 GCA_035251915.1 Dongiaceae bacterium
GTGCATCATGAACACCCTCCAGAAGTTCGAGAAGACCCAGGTCGACAAGCAGTCGGCCGGCAAGGCCTTCGACTTCGCGCCGGGCGACACCGTGAAGGTCAACGTGAAGGTGGTCGAAGGCGACCGCGAGCGCGTGCAGGCGTTCGAGGGCGTCGTCATCGCGCGCAAGAATGCCGGCATCAATTCCTCCTTCACCGTGCGCAAGATCAGCTACGGCGAAGGCGTGGAGCGCGTGTTCCCGCTGCACTCGCCGCGCCTGGTCTCGATCGAGGTCGTGCGCCGCGGCGACGTGCGCCGGGCGAAGCTCTATTACCTGCGCGGCCGTCGCGGCAAGTCGGCCCGCATCACCGAAAAGACTGGCCCCACGGCTGCCAGCGGCGAAGAATAGGCATCACACAGGTTCGGAACGGCATCGGCCATGGCAAAACCTCGCACCCTGTTCGACAAGATCTGGGACAATCATCTGGTCCATCAGCAGGACGACGGCACGTGCCTGATCTATATCGACCGGCACCTGGTGCATGAGGTGACCTCGCCGCAGGCCTTCGAGGGCCTGCGCACTGCCGGGCGCAAGGTGCACCGGCCGAAGGCGACGCTGGCGGTGGCGGACCACAATGTCCCCACCACCGACCGTTCCAAGGGCATCGCCGAGGAAGAAAGCCGCATCCAGGTCGAGACGCTGGAGCGCAACTGCCGCGAGTTCGGCATCGAGTATTTCTCGATGGACGACATCCGGCAGGGCATCGTGCACATCATCGGGCCGGAGCAGGGCTTCACCCAGCCCGGCATGACCATCGTGTGCGGCGACTCCCACACCTCGACCCACGGCGCGTTCGGCGCACTGGCCTTCGGCATCGGCACCTCGGAGGTCGAGCATGTGCTCGCCACCCAGACGCTGATCCAGAAGCCGGCGAAGAACATGCTGATCCGGGTCGACGGTCAAGTCGGCCCCGGCGTGACGGCGAAGGACATCGTGCTCGCCATCATCGGCCGCCTCGGCACCGCCGGCGGCACCGGCTACGTGATGGAATATGCCGGCGAGGCGATCCGCGCGCTGTCGATGGAAGGCCGCATGACGGTCTGCAACATGTCGATCGAGGCCGGCGCCCGCGCGGGCCTGATCGCGCCGGACAAGACCACCTTTGCCTACATCAAGGGCCGGCCGATGGCACCCAAGGCCGGTGCGTGGGAGCAGGCGGTCGCGTTCTGGAAGTCGCTGCCCAGCGACCCCGGCGCCAAATACGACACCGAGATCGTGCTCAAGGCCGCCGACATCATCCCGCAGGTCACCTGGGGCACCAGCCCCGAAGACGTGCTGCCGATCACCGGCAAGGTGCCGAACCCCGCCGACATCGCCGACGAGAACAAGCGCCGTGCGGTCGAGCGCTCGCTGGACTATATGGGCCTGACCCCCGGCACGCGGCTGGACGAGGTGAAGGTCGACCGCGTCTTCATCGGTTCCTGCACCAACGGCCGCATCGAGGATTTGCGCGAAGTCGCGAAGATCGCCAAGGGCCGCAAGGTCGCCGCGCACGTCAACGCGATGGTGGTGCCCGGCTCCGGCCTGGTGAAGCACCAGGCGGAGGCGGAGGGGCTGGACAAGATCTTCCTCGAAGCCGGTTTCGAATGGCGTGAGCCCGGCTGCTCCATGTGCCTCGCCATGAACCCCGACAAGCTCGCCCCCGGCGAGCGCTGCGCCTCGACCTCGAACCGCAATTTCGAAGGCCGCCAGGGCCGCGGCGGCCGCACCCACCTGGTCAGCCCCGCGATGGCGGCGGCGGCGGCGGTGACGGGGCACCTGACGGACGTCAGGAAGCTGAGCTAGCAAGCCATGCATCCTTTGATTGTCGCCGTTGCGACGTTTCTTGCGGCGGCTTCAATGGCGGCGGCCGATCAATCCGCTCCGAACAGAAATTGCGATCTGCCCGCACCGCCAAGAAACGCGGGCTTGAATGGCCTTCACGGTGAGTTCCTGTTCGTGTTTCCAGCCGATATTCCCGCCGGCTACTCCGGTTGCCAGATCGTCTGGGACGAGCTGGGGCGGCAGTCCATCTTGCTCCACTACACAGAGCGCGAACTGAAATATCTCGCGTTCGATCCTGCGAACGTGACTTCCGGGAAAGTGGAATGCTTCTATGAAGACCGTCGGTTTGCGAGCGGTGACAAATCTTGCCCCGCCTACATCGACGCTGAACACGGCTTCGGGGCGCTTCCGGCCGACGCCGAGAAGATCCCACCGGAAAGAGACCTCAGGTTGAAATCCAACTTCTACGGGACCCCTTAGAGCTCGCCGCAACCGACGCTGCGCGCCCATGCTGCTTGATCGCCCGCACCAGCGCGCTGGCGATCCCAAGCTTGCGAAACGCTGGCGCGACATAGAGCGCGGCCAGCGGCGGTGCCAGATCGTGCTTGGGATCGATCTCTTCACGTACGAACACGCAGCTCCTCGCCGGTCGTCCGCGTCCAGGCGGCGAACGTAGAGTTCCTGATTCATGCCGCCGGCCGCAGCTCCTTCTCGTGCCGCTCGAACAATGCAGCCACATTGTCCGCGACCAGGCGCACGCGCGGCTGGTGGCGCAGATCTTCGTGCACGACCATCCACAGTCCATGCGACGGCAGGTCCAGCGGCGGCGTCAGGCGCACGAGGCTTGGGTCCTCCGCGCCGGCGTAGCAGGGGATGACGGCGAGGCCGGCGCCGCCGATCAGCGCGTCATAGATCGTCGTCGAGTGATTGCAGCGCACCTGCGGCCAGCGGCCGAGCTTGCCGCGCAGCCAGACCAGGCTCGCCGAGGTCTGGTAGCTGTCGTCGAAGCCAATCCAGCTGCACTGCGCATAGCGGTCATCGGTCAGGGCCGCGGGATTGGCATCGACATAGGAGCGCGCTCCGAACACCGCATAGGCCGGGTCCGGCAGCCGGCGCACCGCGACGCGCCCTTCGTTCGGCCGGCGGTTGCGGATCGCAATATCGGCCTCCCGGCGCGAGAGATTGGCGAACGTCATCTCGTTCTCGAACTCGATCTCGATGCCGGGCAGGGCGGCCTGCAGCTCCGGCAGGCGCCGCGCCATGAACCGGCTGTTCCATGGCCCGGCGCTGATGCGCACGGTGCCGAGCGGCAGGTCCGCCAGGCCCGGCGCGGCCCGGTCGATGGCATCGCCCGCCTGCTCCATCTGCCGGACCAGCGGCAGCAGGGCCTGCCCCTTGGCCGTCAGCTGCATGCCGCGCGGCGTGCGCTCCAGCAAAGCGGCGCCCAGGCATTCTTCCAGCGCCTGCAGCCGCCGGCCCACCGTCGGCTGGGACAGGCGCAACTGGGCGGCGGCGCCGGTCAGGCTGCCGGTGGCGGCAATGGCTGCGAAAATCCTCAGATCGTCCCAGCTGGGGCGAATCTCATTCATAAATGAAACTCACCTATTTAATATCGGCCATACCCATGCATTTCTGAAGGTCGTAAACCTGCTCATGCCCATTGGCAAGAGGAGGTTGCGATGACCTGGATCTGGAATGGCCTGCGACTGCCGCGCCTCGGCCGGCTATGGCGCTGCGCCCGGCGGCGGGTGCCGATGCTGGACCCGCGCAACCTGAGCGCTCATTGGCGCCGCGACCTGGGGTTCGACAATTGAGCGCCCGAGCAGAAGTTCAGCAACGGGGCAGCGATCGCGCCCTGGGGCTGATCGGCGCCCTCGACTTGGTCTTGGACTGGATCGAACGCTCGAAACAGCGGTCCGAGCTCGCCAGGCTTGAGTCGGACGCAGTGCACGATGTTGGCCTGTCGCGCGCCGAGCTCGACGCGGAATGCCGCACTTCTGGCAACGGTAGTTCAGCCCGCGCCCTCCGGCTGCAGCTGGTGGCGATAGCGCTGGAACAGGGCGGCGATGCGGTCGGCGACCAGGCGCACGCGCGGCCGGTTGCGCATGTCCTCATGCACCACCAGCCACATCGCCTCGCGCTCCAGATCCTCGATCGGCGCGGCCAGCTGCAGCAACGACGGTTCCTCCGTCGCGATGAAGCACGGCAGGACGGCAAGGCCGGCGCCCGCCAGCAGCGCGTTGAGGATGGTGCTGGCGTTGCTGCAGCGGATCTCCGGCACGCGGCCGATCTTGGCGCACAGCCATTCGAAACTCTCGCTGCGCCCGCGCGTGTCGTCGAAGCCGATCCACCGGCAGCTGTCATAGCGCGCTTCGGTCGCCGCCTCCGGGTGCCGCATGATGTACTCGCGCGCGCCGAAGATCGCGTACGAATATTGCGGCAGCGAGCGCATCACCAGCCGCCCTTCCTCCGGCCGCCGGTTGCGGATCGCGATGTCGGCCTCGCGCCGCGACAGGTTTGCGACCGAGTAGGAGCTGTAGAGCTCGAGCTCGATTCCCGGCAGCTGGTCGAGCAGCTCCGGCAGGCGCCGGGCGATGAAGCGGATGGTCAGGTGGCCGGAGGCGATGCGCACCGTTCCGGTCGCGCCTTCGGCGAAATCCGGCCGCGCCCGCTCGATTGCCTCGCCGGCTTCCACCATGCGTTCGACCAGGGGCAACAGCTCTGCTCCCTTGGGCGTGAGGACATAGTGGCCGCCGGGCCCGCCCCCCGTCCGCTCCAGCAGCTTGGCGCCCATCCGCTCCTCGAGGGCCTGGAGGCGCCGGCCCATGGTTGGCTGGCTCAGCTTCAGTCGCCGGGCGGCGGCGCTCAGGGAGCCCTCCGCCGCGATGGCCGCGAACAGGCGCAGGTCGTCCCAGCTAGGCGTTAATTCATTCATTTATGTATTGATTATATCTGATGATAGCGTGTGTCGATCCGAGAATGACCGGCCTAGGGTGATTTTCGGAGATCATCATGGCTGTTGCAGTACCAAATTGGCTCAACCGGCTCCTTTCCAGAAATTCGGGTGCATTTCCGCTGCCCGCGCCGACCGACCGCAAGCCCCTGGAAGTCGAGGTCGATCGCCTGCCCGACTACCAGTGGCGCGACCTGGGCTTTCCGCAGCCGAGGCGCCCCGAAGGGGAGTGAAGCGGTTCACTCCGCCGGCGCGGCCGACCCCCCAAGTCTCCTGGCACAGACAAGGAGACTGACGATGTTAAGCATTTCGCGTTTTTCGACCTCGACCGGCCTCGGCATGGATGCCCTGGGCGAAGCCCTGCTCAACTTTGGCTTCCTGCGGACCGGCGTGCGTCGCGCTGGGACCAGGGAACTGTCGGATCATCTGCGCCGCGATCTAGGCCTGCTGCCGCGCTCGGAGCGGCCGTCCGACCTGCGCGATCCGCGCTGGTAAGGCCTGCGGCCGAGAGGCTTGTGAGGGCCTCCCCAGCATGACATAAACCGCGGGTTCAGCGGCCGCCCTGGCCGCGCTCTCGCGGAATATGTCGATGCAGAAATTCGACCAACTCACCGGGGTCGCGGCGCCCCTGCCGATGATGAATGTCGACACCGACATGATCATCCCCAAGCAGTTCCTGAAGACCATCAAGCGCACCGGCCTCGGCAAGAACCTGTTCGACGAGATGCGCTACACCACGGACGGCAAGGAGATCCCGGATTTCGTCCTCAACAAGCCGCAATACCGCAACGCCAAGATCCTGGTGACGGGCGCCAATTTCGGCTGCGGCTCGAGCCGAGAGCACGCGCCGTGGGCGCTGATGGATTTCGGCATCCGCTGCGTGATCGCGCCCTCGTTCGCCGACATCTTCTACAACAACTGCTTCAAGAACGGCATCCTGCCGATCAAGCTGCCGCAGGAGGACGTCGACAAGTTGATGGACGACGCCAACCGCGGCGCCAACGCCATCGTCTCGATCGACCTCGAGAAGCAGGAAATCCGCGGCCCCGACGGCGGCTGCGTGAAATTCGAGATCGACGCCTTCCGCAAGCACTGCCTGCTGAACGGCCTCGACGACATCGGCCTCACCATGCAGAAGGCCGCCAACATTGACGGCTTCGAGGCCAAGGCGAGAGTCGGCCAGCCCTGGCTGTGGTGATGAATGACGTTTCTCGATCGGCATCCACTCTCCGTCATGGCAAGGCTTGGCCTTGCCATCCACGAGTCTGACTGCCGCTCACCCGATCTGACCCTTTGAAACTCGTGGATGCCAGGGCCAAGCCCTGGCATGACGGGGTTGTTTGTGGCTGCGGCGCAGCTCTCATCGCGAAGCTTGGAGTATTGGAATGCCCACCAACAAGAAACTGCTGATCCTCGCCGGCGACGGCATCGGGCCTGAAGTGATGGCGCAGGTGAAGCGCGTGCTGGAGTGGTTCGCGAAGAACCAGGCGCTGAGCTTCGACACCGAGGACGAGCTGGTGGGCGGCTGCGCGATCGACAAGCACGGTGTTCCGCTGACCGACGCGGCGATGGCAAAGGCCATGAAGGCCGACGCCGTGCTGCTCGGCGCGGTCGGCGGGCCGAAATGGGACAACCTGCCATTCGCGCAGAAGCCGGAGCGCGGCCTCCTGCGCCTGCGCAAGGACATGGAGCTGTTCGCCAACCTGCGTCCCGCGCTGGTGTTCGACGCGCTGGCCGATGCCTCGAGCCTCAAGCGCGAGCTGGTCGCCGGCCTCGACATCATGATCCTGCGCGAGCTGACCGGTGGCGTCTATTTCGGCTCGCCCCGCGGCATCGAGACCCTGCCGAACGGCGAGCGCCGCGGCATCAACACCCAGGTCTATACCACCAGCGAGATCGTGCGCGTCGCGCGCGTCGCCTTCGAGCTGGCGCGCAAGCGCGGCAAGAAGGTCTGCTCGGTCGAGAAGGCCAACGTGATGGAAAGCGGCGTGCTGTGGCGCGAGGAAGTGACCAGGCTGCACAAGGCCGAATACTCCGACGTCGAGCTCTCCCACATGTATGCCGACAACTGCGCCATGCAGCTGGTGCGCCAGCCCAAGCAGTTCGACGTGATCGTCACCGACAATTTGTTCGGCGACCTCTTGAGCGACTGCGCCGCAATGCTGACCGGCTCGCTCGGCATGCTGCCCTCGGCCTCGCTCGGCGCGCCCGACGCCAACGGCCGGCGCAAGGCGCTCTACGAGCCGGTGCACGGCTCCGCGCCCGACATCGCCGGCAAGGATCTCGCGAACCCGTTGGCATGCCTGCTCAGCCTCGCCATGATGTTCCGCTATTCCTTCGATCTCGGCTCGTCCGCCGACCTGCTGGAAAAGGCCGCCAAGAACGTGGTCGCCGCCGGCTTCCGCACCGGCGACATCATGGCCGCCGGCGCGACCAAGGTCTCGACCACGCGCATGGGCGACGAGATTCTGAAGGAACTGGACAGGCTCGGGCGCTAGTCTAGCCGCGGTCGATCTCCGCTGCGGCGATCTCGGCGACCGTGTGATCGAGCGTGGCGTCGTCGCCATCGTTCAGGACCCAGGCCGCCGACAGTCCCGCATAGGCCAGCACCCAGCGCAGCAGGCGCGCACGATCCAGCTGTGCGGTTTCGGCGATCGCGGTCGCCTGGCGCGCGAGGCGCCCCGGCGTTTTCGCGATCTCCAGATCGGGATTGCGGAAGATGTTGGCGAAGTCGAAGCCGCGTTCGCCGAGCAGGCGCTTGGGATCGATCGCGAGCCAGCCGCGCGGGCCGAAGTCCAGAACATTGCCGTGGTGCAGGTCGCCATGCAGCACGCCGACTTCCTGCGGCTGATCGAGTAACGCGCGAGCGGTCGAAGCGGCTTGCCCGAGGATGCCGCCATGCTTTGCGGCACCGGGCCACAGTTCGCCAAACCAGCGTTCAAGCGGAATGAGTTCAGGGAGCGGGTGGTTGCGCGGCGCATGCAACCTTGCGGCAACATCGCACAGAATGCGGCTTGCTTCGTCATCGCGGCCATCGCGCGCCATCGCCACAAGCGAGCGATGACCCATCGCCCGCTCCAGCAACACGGCATCGCCTTCATGTTCCAGGACGCGCGCCGCGCCATCGCCGCCCCATCAGATCATGAGATCGGGGCCCCGCCGTTCCTCGTCCTCATGGGCGATCTTGAGCATGGCCGGCACGCCGTCGCGGCGCACCGGCAGGAGGTCCGAGCTGTGCGTGACGATTGGAGCGCCATCGCCCGCCAGGTTCCAGCGCTCGAGAAATCGATCAAACATTCTCGACCATACCTCATCATGGCGTCACCGGAAGGAGCGGCTTGCTCCATTTGATTCGACGCAACATGGACGCAAGTCTAGTGTTCCTGTTCATGGTTTCAGCGATGGAGGCGGCACATGGCCAAGAAGATCCTCGTTGTCCTCACCGGAACCGAAAAGTATCCGAACCAAAATCGTGCCACGGGCATTTGGCTGGGCGAGGCGGTCCACTTCGTCGAGAAGGTCCAAAAGGCGGGCTTCGAGGTCGATTTCGTGAGCCCGGAAGGCGGCTATACGCCGATCGATCCGCATAGCCTTGCCATGGCCCAGCCGGTTGATTGGGAGTGGTATCACGACAAGGCATTCATGAGACGGCTCGGTGCTGCGCTGAGACCAAGCGAGGTCAAGGCAGAAGACTATGGCGCTATCTATTTTGTCGGCGGCCACGGCGTGATTTGGGACTTCCCCGACAATCGCGAACTTCAGGCATTGAGTCGCGAGATCTACGAGCAGGGCGGCATCGTCTCGTCGGTCTGCCACGGCGCGGTGGGATTGCTCAACGTACAACTGTCCGATGGCACGCCGCTCATCAAGGGCAAGAAGCTGACTGGCTTCTCCAATGAGGAAGAGCGGCTGGCGGAGCTCGACAAACTCGTTCCGTTCCTGACGGAAGATGAACTGAAGAAGCGTGGTGCCGTATATCAGAAGGCGGACAAGCCGTGGGCGCCGTATGCGATTGCGGATGGACGTCTTGTCACCGGGCAAAACCCTGCCTCTGGCGGAGCCGTCGCTGAACTGGTCATCCGGCAACTCAAGACTTGAGGCGTACGCTGGCGCACCATCCAATTCAAGCCGCCGCCGTCTCTTCCTTCCAGCGGCGCAGGCCGAGCAACTGCTCCCCCAGCGGCGTGAGCTTGGCGCGCTCGTAGCGCGTCTTCTCCCACTGCCGCGGGTCGCCGGGGAAGGCGAAGCCCTTGGGCGGCTCGCGATCGCGCCAGGATGTGATGCGGGTCTCGCGCAGCGCCTGGTTGTCTTCGTCGGCCGGCGTCATGGCGATGTATTGCGCCATGCGCACGCGATTCTCGGACCGGTTCGGCCGGATGCCGTGCGCCAGCAGCGAGTTGAAGATCAGCAGATCGCCGGCCTGCATCGGCACGTTGACGATCTCGAAGCCGGTGGTGTCGGGCACCCAGCCGTTGCGGTCGGCGGGCTGGGTCTTGCGCCACGCTTCCAGCGTGCGGAACAGCTCCGGCACGCACTGGAAGCCGCCCATCTCCGGGTCGGTGTCGACCAGCGAGACCACGCCCTGCACGTTGATCGGCAGCGGGTCGAGCCGCGTGTCGGCATCCCAGTGGATGAAGCCGTTGAAGCCGCGCACTTGCCTGTTCGGCGGATTGAGATTGGCGCGGTCGATGGTGACCCAGAGCTCTTCCTGGTCCCAGATGTCGACGAATGCATCGTGGATGCGCGGATGCTGGCGGTTGTCCCACAGGCACTGGTGGTTATAGAGCTCAACCATGCCGCTGTTGTTGAGCTCCTTCATCTCGTTGTCGCGCAGCTGCGGCTGGTACCAGGTCGACGGGTCTTGCGGGTCCATCTCCTGGAATTCCCACAGGAGGTCGGTCAGCCGGCGCACGTTCGCCTCGGGGATCGCGTTCTTCACCACGACATAGCCCCAGGTCGTCCAATGCTCCCAATCGGCACCTGAGAGCGCGCGCAGGGGCAGGCGCTTCCGGATGTCCTTCAGCGGCGTGGTGGCGACATAGCCGACCGAGGGGTTGCCGGGCTTGCCGTCGCCGTAGCCGTAGCGGTCCATGCGCCTTTCTCCCTGACCTGAGGTGCATAATGCTAGGGCAGGGCGTGCTCCCTGTGTTGGCCGGCTCCGTCAAAAATATATACTGATCGGTCATTCTTGGCATATTCTGTGGCCGATGAAGCCCAGTTTCGAAAAGGTCGTCGTGCCGGCCGGGGCCTCCTGGACGCTGTTCCACAGGCGGCTGCCCTCGTTTCCGTTCGAGTGGCACTATCATCCCGAATACGAGCTGACCTTCACCCTCAACAGCCTCGGGCAGCGCTATATCGGCGATCACATTGCGCCCTACGGCGACGGCGACCTCGCGCTGGTCGGGCCGAACCTGCCGCATACCTGGCAGTCGGCGCGCGCGATCGATCCTAGCTCGCCCCATGTCGCGATCGTCATGTGGTTCACCCAAGGCTGGGTGGAGCAGCTACTGCGGCCGCTGCCGGAGTTCCGCGCGACCTGCCGCATGCTGGATGCCTCGACGCGCGGCCTCGGCTTCTCCGCGAAGACTGCGGCGCAGGCGCAAGCGCGCATCCTGGTGCTGCTGGAGCGCGATCAGACCGCGCAGGTGATCGGCCTCATCGATCTGCTGGCGATGCTCGCGCGCGACGACGGCCACACGCCGCTGTCCTCGCCGGCGCTGGCCGCAACGGCGGCCGCTGACGGCGATGAAGCGCGCATCGCGCCGGTGCTGAGCTATCTGCACGCGCGCTACGGCGATCCCGCCTTGTCGGTCGCCAGGCTCGCGCGCCGGGTCCACATGAGCCTCAGCACGCTGCACCGGCTGTTCCGGCGCCATACGCATATGAGCGTGACGGACTACGTGA
>DATFDU010000171.1:0-23134 GCA_035251915.1 Dongiaceae bacterium
CTCAACGATCCGAAATACACCATCGTCGACGTGCGCAGCGCCTGGACCATCGACTGGGCCAAGGAGAACCTGCCGAACGCCAAGCTCGAGATCGTCGACACCAACGCCGACGTGGTGCGCATGATCGCCCAGGGCCGCGGCGACGCGATCGTGGAGATGCTGGACTTCTTCATGGCGTTCACCAAGGATCACTCCAACGTGAACTGGCAGGTCCTGCCCGCCAAGATCGACGTGGGCTGGGACGCGATCGGCGTTCAGAAGGGCAACTATGCGCTGCGCGACTGCCTCAACATCGCGCTCTACAAGCTGCATAGCTCGGGCTTCGTCGACGCCGAGTGGCAGAAAGCCTTCGGCTCCGAGATGCTCGAGAAGATCCCGTATCAGCCCTACTTCTGATCATCGGGAGAAGCGGGCGGGTCCCACGACGGCTCGCCCGCGGATTTTGGCGTTTTGAGCTATACTTTCCAGTTCAACATCATTTTCGCGCACTGGCCGGAACTCGTGCATGGTGCGTTGCTGTCTTTGTTGCTGGCGCTCGCCGGATTCTGGATCGGCGCGCCATTCGCGCTGCTGCTGGCCGCGATCCGAACCTCTGGTCCTGGGTGGCTAAGGCGCATCGCCGGCATCTACGTCATCTTCATCACCAACACGCCGGTGCTGATCCATATCTATTTCCTGTTCTTCGGATTGCCCGAGCTCGGCATCCGGCTGGACAAATACTGGACGGTGATCGCCGCGCTGGTCATGGCGACTGCCGCCTATGGCTGCGAGATCATGCGCGGCGGCTTTTTGTCGGTGCGGCGCAGCGAGATCGAAGCCGCCGAAACCCTCGGCTTCTCCCGCCCGCAGACCGTCCTCTACGTGATCGTGCCGCACATCGTGAAGACGATCTATCCGGCCTTGGCCAACTACTTCATCGTGCTGACCCTGTCGACCTCGCTGGCGATGATCATCGGCGTCGAGGAACTGCTCGGCACCGCCTACAACATCGCGTCCGACAACTACCGGCATCTGGAAGCCTTCATCGTCGCCGCCGGCTTCTACGTCGTCATCACCTTCGTCGCCAGCCTGTCGCTGGCGCTGATCGGGCGCTGGGCGTTCCGCGTCAAGGCCAAGATCTTCTGACATGGAACAGGTCCTCAGCCAGATCCCCGAGTTCGTCAGCCCGGCCAACATCCGCTTCCTGGTCGAGGCAATGGGCGTCACCATCGCCCTCACCTTCTTCGGCTGCGGCCTCGGCTTCCTGCTGGCGTTCTTCGTGGTGTTTGCGCGCCAGACTCCGGGGCACTGGGCCCTCCCGCTGCGGGCCGCGGCGATCCTCTTTGTCGAGATCTTCCGCCGCATCCCGTTCCTGGTGACGATCTATCTGGTGCTGTTCGGCCTGGCGGTGATCGTCAGGAACGCATCGCTGTTCGCGATCGCGCTGATCGCCATCTGCATCTACGCGACCGCCTACAGCGCCGACATCATCCGCGGCGGCTTCGAATCGGTGCCGCGCCAGCAGATCGAGGCCGCGCGCGCGATGAATTTCGGCCGCTGGCGCACGCTGATCCACGTCATCGTCCCGCAATCCTGGCCGGTGATCCTGCCGCCTGCGATGGTGTTCATGGTCGCCTTCGTCAAGGATACCGCGCTGGTCAGCCAGCTCGGCGTGTTCGAGCTGACCTTCCGCGGCAAGGAGCTGGCCAACCAGGGCTTCTCCGCGGTGCTTGTCTACAGCACCGTCGCCCTGCTCTATTTCGTCATGTCCTATCCCCTGACCCGCTTCGGTCAATGGCTGGAGAAACGGCTTGCCACACCTCGAAGTCAAAGACCTCAGCGCAAGCTACGGTGACCTGAAGGTCCTGCACGGCGTCGACCTGTCGTTCGAGAAGGGCGAGGTGGTCGCGCTGATCGGGCCGTCCGGCTCCGGCAAGTCGACCATCCTGCGGGTGCTGGTCGGGTTGACGCCGTGCACCGGCGGCGACGTCATCCTCGACGGCGAGCCAATCCGTTACGGCACCGCCGCCAGCGTGCGCGCCGCGCGCGACAAGATGGCGATCGTGTTCCAGCAGTACAACCTGTTCCAGAACATGGACGTGATGCGCAACGTCACCATCGCCCCGGTCAAGATCAAGGGCCGGCCGCGCGCCGAGGCCGAGGCGGACGCGGCGCGGATCCTGGCCCGCGTCGGGCTGGCGGACAAGAGCCATGCCTATCCCGACGAACTGTCCGGCGGCCAGCAGCAGCGCGTCGCGATCGCCCGCGCGCTGGCCCTGAAGCCGGAGATCCTGCTGCTGGACGAGGTGACCTCCGCACTCGACCCCGAGCTGGTCAACGAGGTGCTCGACACCATCCGCGACCTCGCCAGGGACGGCATGACCATGCTGATCGTCAGCCACGAAATGGCGTTCGTGCGCGAGGTCGCCAGCAAGGTGGTGATGATGGACAAGGGCAAGGTGGTGGAGGTCGGCACGCCCGCCGACATCTTCGACCGGCCGCGCAGCGAGCGCGCGCGCGAGTTCGTCGGCAAGATCCTGCGCCACTAGGGCTGTGTCACGCCGCCTGCCGCAGCGAGGAGTAGCGCGCGATGTCGATCGACGGCTTGCGCCCCAGCACCAGTTCCGCGGTGGTCAAGGCGGAGAGCGGCCCGGCGGTGAAGCCGGTCCACGGGAAGAAGTTGAAGTAGAAGCCCTTATGTCCGGGCGCCTCGCCGATCACCGGTTTCCAGTCCGCCGTGCCGTTGACGACCGCCGCCCAGGTGCGGACCAGATGCGCGCCCGCCACCGCCGGCACGACCAGCTGCGCCGCCTTCAGGTTCTCGATCATGGAATGCGGATCGACGATCGGATAGCCGGTGCCCGGATCGGCGCGCGCCGGCCAGCCGCCGCCGATCAACAAGGTGCCGTTGGCGGTCTGCTTCAGCGACAGGCGGTGCCCGGCGGCATAGACCAGGTGCTTGATGATCGGCGCGACCGGCGCCGTCACGTTGACCTGGATCGGGAAGCCCTGCACCGCGACCGCGATGCCCAGCATCCGCGCGACCTTGCCGCCGCTGGCGCCCGCGCAGTTCACCACCCGCCGCGCCCGGATCGTGCCGCCGCCGGTCCTCGCGAGAAATCCGCCGTCGACCGCTTCGAGCGCCTGCAATTCGGTGTAGCGGTGAAAGACTGCACCCGCTTCCTGCGCGCGCCTGGCGAACGCCGCGGCGGCCTTCAGCGGATTGGCCTTGCCTTCGATCGGGCAGAAGCAGCCGCCGACTGCCTTGGCGGACGCGTACGGCGCGAGCTGCAGCAGCTCGTCCCTGGTCAAGGCGTGGATGTCGAGGCCGTGCGCCCGCTCCAGGCTCATGCGCCGCTCGATGTCGCGCATCTGCTCCGGCCGGTCCGCGATCAGGATGCCACCGCCGATCCGCACTTCCAGATCGGCGTCGAGCTCCGCCTCGAGTCCGCGCCACAGACCGATGGCGGCGATCAGCATCTCGACCACCGGCGCGAAGTTGCGCGCCCACGCTTCGCCCTCCTCCAGGAAGGTGATGTGCGGGATCTGGGCATGGAAGCTTCCGGCGTTCGCGCCCGACGCCTGCATGTTGAGCTCGTCGCGCTCGATCACCGTCGCTTCGGCGCCGGCGCGGGCCAGGTAGTAGGCGGTCGCGCAGCCCGCAAGTCCCCCGCCCACAATGAGAATATCGGTTTTGCTGCTGGACATAGCTGTATACACAGAGTACACAATATCGCGCGTCGCAAGCGGGCGCAATCGAGGGAAAATCGGCCATGACTCATCAATTTCGCGGCAGCTACGGCGTGACGATCACCCCCTTCACCGAGGACGGGAAGAAGATCGACATCGCGGCCTGGAAGCGGTTCGTCGATTGGCAGATCGATGAAGGCTCGCCCGGAATCATCATCCTCGGTACCACCGGCGAGTTCCTGACCCTCACCGACGACGAGCGCACGCAGTTCGTCGAGGCGACCGTCAAGCACGTGCGCAAGCGCATGCACGTGCTGGTCGGCACCATGAACGCCTACACGCCGACCGCCGTGCGCTACAGCCGCGAGGCGGAGAAGCTGGGCGCCGACGGCCTGATGATCATTCCGCCGTACTATTACACGCCGACCGAGGCCGAAATCTACGCCTACTACAAGGCGATCTGCGACAAGGTCTCGATCCCGATCATGCTCTACAACAACCCCTTCACCTCGAACGTCGACATGTCGGCGCGGTTCGTGGCGCGGCTGACCGCCGACTTCGAGCAGATCCGCTACATCAAGGAAGCCAGCCAGGACATGGCGCGGGTCTACGACATCGTCGAGCTGACCAAGGGCGTGATGAACGTGTTCGCCGGCCAGCGCATCGTCGAATCGTACCTGTACGGCGCGGTCGGCTACGTGAACCCATATTGCAATTTCATCCCGCGCGCCTCGACCCGCATCTGCGACTATTGCGCCGAGGGCCGCTGGAACGACGCCAAGAAGATCGAGCGCCTGATCAACAAGATGTACGCGATCACCCAGGCCGGCCATCCGACCTACGGCCACCAGTGCTATTCCAAGGCGCTGTCCGCCGCGGCCGGCTATCCGGTCGGCGACGTGCGCCCGCCGCTCACCACCTTCAAGGAGCTCGGCAAGGAAGGCGAGGCGCGGGTCAAGAAGCTGAAGCAGGTGATGAAAGAGCTCGACGCGCTGATGGACAATCTCGACGGCAAGCGGATGCGCTCGGCCGCCGAGTAGACCGACGTGTCGACCCCGCTGCTGTTCACGCCGCTCACGCTGCGCGGCCTTACGCTGCGCAACCGCGTCGTCCTCACCCCGATGTGCCAGTACCAGGCCGTCGAAGGCCGGATGCAGGACTGGCACTACCAGCATCATTCCCGCTTCGCGAGCGGCGGCCTCGCGCTCGGCTTCGTCGAGGCGACGGGCGTGACCCGCGATGGAAGAATCACCCATGGCTGCACCGGCATCTGGGAGGACGCGCAGGTCCCGCCCCTCAAGCGCATCGTCGATCTCTATCACCAATATGGCGCGGCCTGCGGCATCCAGATCGGCCATGCCGGCCGGCGCGCCAGCGCGGAGCGTCCATGGGACGGCGCCGCGCCGATCCAGCGCCAGGACGGAGCCGAGCCCGCGTGGCAGCGCGTGGGGCCTAGCGACGTGCCGGAGCGCGAGGGCTATCCCGCGCCGCGCGCGCTCACCGAAAGCGAGATCGCCGATCTGGTCGAAGCCTTCGTCGCCGCCGCCGGGCGCGCCGTCGCAGCCGGATTCGACGTGCTCGAAATCCACGGCGCGCACGGCTACCTGATCCACTCGTTCTTCTCGCCGATCTCCAACCGGCGCACCGACGCGTTCGGCGGCACGCTGCAAAGGCGCATGCGCTTCCCGCTCCTGGTGGCGGAGGCGGTGCGGGCGGCCTGGCCCGCGGACAAGCCGCTATTCTACCGGACCTCGTCGGTCGACGGCGTCGAGGGCGGCGTCACGGTCGAGGACACGGTCGCGCTGGCGCAGGCGTTGAAGGCCCGCGGCATCGACCTGCTCGACTGCTCTTCCGGCGGCATGTCGGGGCCGGCGACCCTGTCATCGGCCAGGATCACGCCCGGCTACCAGGTGCCCTATGCCGCCGCAGTGCGCCGGCACGCGGATCTGCCGACGATGGCGGTCGGCGCGATCCTGGAGCCGCGGCAGGCCGAAGACATCCTCGCCGCGGGCGATGCCGACCTGATCGCGATCGGCCGCCAGCTCATCGCCGAGCCACACTGGCTCTATCGCGCTGCACTCGCCCTGGGTCAACCAGACCCCGCCGCCGTTCTGTCCAAATACTACGGCTTCTACCTGGCGCGCCGGGCGAATGTCCTCGACCTGGCAAAACGCCCCTGAGCGGCTTGCAGTCCGAACACGCGGCTGTCCGGATCATCGTAACAATCCGCGTTGGCTATGCTTTGCGCGTCGCTCGGCAAGCCGGATACTCGGTGCATCCCCAGAATCGAGATCCGGAACGGTCCCCCCGTCGCGCCAACTGGAGCATCATTTCCGCTCCGCAGCGCGGGCATTGCGGGGCACCCTTCACGCCGCGAGACTCCTCGAATAGAGCGGCCTGTTTGATCGCCTTTGCGCGCTTTTCATCGATGTATCGTCTGTCCTGCCCCGAGCGGCCTGCGGACGGCTCCCCCTCTTTGCGGCGAAATACACGTTTCAGGACCCAGGACAGCAAAGTGACCCCATGCGGTTGGTGGCGGATGCCTGAACCGGAGGATATGCGACCCCGTCAAACCGCACCAGCGGGAGTCCCTATCGGCGCTTCGAGGATGCACTTCTCAACGTTGCCTTTGTGATCCAAACTGCGACCAGGGAGACTCAATGGGGGCTGATGTGACGAATGCGCAAAAGGTGAAGCAGCGCGAGGAAGCTCTGTGCGCGGCGAAGACCGCTTTCTTGAAGGAGCGGACGATCGAGCGCCTGGGTGCGGTCATTCAGGCTCAGGTAGAGCATCAGGCGGAGGTCGAGAAACTGCTGTCGGAGACACAGCGATCGGGCCAAGTCCAATAAGGCAAAGCGAAACCCCGCCAGTTGCCCGGCGGGGTCATGCTCCGTGGACCGACTATCATGTCGTCATGCAGCCGCGCGCCTGCGGGCAGTCATTGCCTGTTCGTCATAGGCGGCAACGTACATGTTCCTCGCCGCCGCCAACAATGCATCATAAGCTTGGTGGAGCCTCAGCATTTCATCGTCGTCTGGCTGTTGGCCCGCCATATAAACCGTCTTCAATTCCTCGCCGATATTCACCAGGTGCTGATGTGCGCGCGCTTCTGCTTCAAGCGCTGAGACCAACTTCGATCCCTGTCTTGCCATGAGTAGCTTCCTCCGCAACATCGTGAAGGGTGTACGACGGCTCAAGACGCAGCCGTCGCGATATAGCGCGCAATCCGGGAGATCGTGTCAATCTGGCCGATAGGCATCACCGCTGTTGTAGAAATGCCCCGGGTACCTGCAGCTAACCATGCTCACCGGGGATCGATTGACGGGACGCGGAATAGACGAGGACCTTGTTGACGTGTTCGCCATCGTCCGAGAGCGGCAGAAAGATGGTTTCTTGGGTAACGTAGCGACCCGTTGTGGCCACGTAATGCCGGGGGTCCAGATACGGTGCGCGCGTCGATACAACGCGATCATAGTTGGCCAGCACGGCCTCCGCTGACGGACCGAAGAAGCCTTCCCGCACGGACTTGCCCGTTGGATCATATCCACGCACTTCGGCGTCGGCGGTCCCCACCAGCCGATAAACGTAGCGCCTTTCATCAGGCACCACGTCAACCAGACAAACGCCCGGCAGTACTCCCTTTGGCATCTCGAGCGGGTCCATGTCGGAGCGTGCCGGCATAAGCCTATCGCCGCACTTTTCCAGCCAGTAGCGATGGATGGCTTTTGTGCTGGGATGACAGTGAGACGGAAAATCAATCTGGCGACGGTCTGAGTGCATCAGGCGAACCTCTGCCGGTCGACTGACAAGCTCTTTTAACGACCGACCGGGCTTTTTGCTCCTGTCGTGAGAGCGCTGGGGCGTCTTTCTCGATCAATGTGTCTGACGTGCACACCTGACCTTCTGTATAGAAGGCCACGTCCGTGCGCACCCGCGAACCAATTCGACACAGGGAGAACCAATGCGCTCAAGCCGACGCCAATCCGAAGCGAAATTCTCGGGCTCGTGCGCGCTCGCGACGCCGCCTGAATCGTGCAAGAGATCAGTCGATTGTTGTGGCGCGTGGGAACCGCTCTGCGGCAATCTGCGCCGCCGGCCGGCCGCCGTGCGTGTCGTCGCATCGGGAGCTGCGCGTGAGCAATCCGTCATCTGAAACCAATTTGCGCAACGTCATTGCCGCATGCGCCGCCGTCTGCGTTTTCACCATCTCGCTGGGCGAGGCGTTTCCGCTGCTCTCCCTGACAATGGAATCCTGGGGTATCGGGTCCGAGATCATTGGCCTCAATGCCGCGACCTCGCCGGTGGGCATCCTCCTGGCCGGCCTCGTCATTCCTGGCCTCGCACATGCATTTGGAGCGAAGCAGGTCGCAATCTTCATGGCGATCGCGACGGGACTCATTTTCCTTGCCTATCCGTTCTTTCCGACACTTTGGATTTGGTTCCCGTTGCGCCTGCTGCAGGGACTTTCCGTCGGCACTCTCTTTGCCCTGAGCGAAGCATGGATCCTGGGCGGCGCCGGCCGCATGCGGGGGCGCGTGGTCGGCATCTATGCGACCTGCATGTCCGCAACATTCGGGATCGGGCCCGTGATCATAGGGTGGGTGGGCATCGAGGGTTATGCGGCTTTCGCCATCGGTGCCGGTATCTTGTTCCTGGCGGTCATTCCAATCTCGATGGTGTCTGCACCCGCGGATCGCACGAAGCGCGAGCACGTCTCCATGTTGCGCTTTCTGCCCAAGGCGCCGCTGCTGCTGACCGCCATCTACGTGCACGCGATCTTCGACGGCGGGATGCTCGGTTTCCTGTCGATCTACGGCGTGCGGAACGGCATGGGTCTCGAGGCGGCCGCGCTGCTGGTGACGGCCTGGTCTCTGGGCAACGTGTTCTTCCAGATTCCGATTGGCTGGATTGCGGACCGCACATCCAAGCGCGGCACCATCATCGCCTGCTTCATCGGAACGTCCATATGCTTGCTGGCGATGCCGTTTGCGATCGACAGCGTCTTGATCTGGCCGCTCCTGCTCGTCATCGGCGCTGCCGGCTTTGGCATCTACACGGTCGGGCTTGCCGAGCTGGGCGACCGTTTCCGCGGTGCGGACCTGATTGCGGGCACCGCGTCGTTCTCGACTGCATTCGGGCTCGGCGCGCTGACCGGAGCGGCATTATGCGGGTTTGCCATGGCTGCCTTTGGTCCGCACGGCTTCCCGAGCAGCCTGCTGGCGGTGTTCCTGGGCTATCTCGTCATCCAATGCGCGCTTGGCGTGCGTCGCCGCGCCACCCAGGTCCAATGACCTAGTGCGTGTCCCGCAGCGCTGGAATGAGCAGGCAGGCATAGTTCCAGCAGATCCGCCGCGCGCGCATCAGGTCCTCCGCGGAGCAGTCGGTGGCATTCTCCCAGAAGAACCCGTCGATCATGGCGGCGATCCCGTCGACCGTATCGTCGACCTGGTCGGGCGGAACCAGCTGCTTCACCGCATAGCGGATGTTCGAGACCACACGCTCGCCGGTCAGGCGGAAGAGATGGAAGATCCGGCCACCGGACATCGCGTTCACCAGGAACTGCACCCACGCCTTGCGTGAAGCGAGGGTGAGGTTGTCGGGCTGGAACGAGCCCTCGATGATCGCGCGCAGCCGCTGCGCCGGCGTGGGACTGGCCGGCAAAAGCGCCATGATCGCGCTGCGGTAGCGTCCGGAGAGCCTGCGCATCGTGGCCTCGAGCAGGTCCTCCTTGCTGTCGAAATAGTGATTCACCAGCGCGGTCGACATGCCGGCCTCGACCGCGATCTGGGACAGCGTCGTGCCGTGCAACCCCTCCTTGGCGATGACCATGATGGCCGCTTCCATCAGTTCGTCCCGCCGCATGTCCTTGACCGAACGCTTCTTGCGACCCCTATGCATGAAACTCCTGCCGACCCGTCACACAACGCAATTGAATGGCGATTTGATATATTGATTTCGAAATCAATATATCGCTAGGATGGCGCAAAAGGCAATTGGGGGGCGCATGAAACAGCGCGAGCTCTTCCGCAGCAAGGTGGAGAATATCGAGCTGGCCTGGATTCCGGTCAGCGGCGGACGCAAGCTGGCGGCGCGCTTCATCCTGCCCAAGAATGCCGCCGACAACCCGGTCCCCTGCATCCTCGAATACTTGCCGTACCGCCGGCGCGATGGAACGCGCCTGCGCGACGATGGCAAGCATGTGTGGTTCGCGGCCAACGGCTACGCGACGGCGCGGGTCGACATTGCCGGCACCGGCGATTCCGATGGGCTGGTCGAGGACGAGTATGTGAAACGCGAGCAGGACGACGCGCTCGAAGTCATCGACTGGCTGTCCAGGCAGCCCTGGTGCAGCGGCAATGTCGGCATGATCGGCATCTCGTGGGGCGGCTTCAACGGCTTGCAGATCGCGGCACGCCGGCCGCCGGCGCTGAAAGCCATCGTCACCACCTGCTCCTCCGATGACCGCTATGCGCGCGATGCGCACTATCTCGGCGGCTGCGTGATCGACGACAATTTCAGCTGGGGCGCCTCGTTCTTCAATTACGGCGGCCTGCCGCCAGACCCGGAGATGGTGGGCGAGCGCTGGCGCGACATGTGGAAGCACCGCATCGATAAGCTGCCGCTGTTCCCGGCCGAGTGGCTGAAGCATCAGCGGCGCGATGCGTTCTGGAAGCATGGATCGGTGTGCGAGGACTGGGGCGCGATCCAGTGCGCCGTGCTCGCGGTCGGCGGCTGGCTCGACGGCTACACGCCGACCATCATCAACCTGGTCGAGAACCTGAAGGCGCCGTGCAAGGGCCTGATCGGCCCGTGGGGCCACAAGGAGCCGCACAAGGGCGTGCCGGGCCCGGCGATCAACTTCCTCGCCGAGTGCAAGCGCTGGTGGGACAAGTGGTTGAAAGGCATCGAGACCGGCGTCGAGAACGACCCCGACATCCGCCTCTATCTGATGGACTACGCCAAGCCGGCGCCGCACTTCCTGGAACGCAAGGGCCGCTGGCTCGGCTTCAAAGACTGGCCGTCGCGCAAGATCAAAATCAAGGCAATGTACCTTTCGGGCACCAGCCTCACAGAGCGGAAACCGCGCGCCAAGAGCGAGCGCCGTGCCGTGCACTCGCCGCAGACTGTCGGCATGAAGGCGCAGGAATGGTGCCCCTACGGCCAGGGCCGCATTGCGGCCGAAGGCGCAACCGACCAGCGCGAAGACGATGCGGGCTCGCTCTGCTTCGACACCACGCCGCTCAAGGCGCCACTGCATATCGTGGGCAACGGCTTCGTGCGCCTGCGGCTCGCCGCCGACCGCAAGCAGGCGCTGGCGGCGGTGCGCATCTGCGACGTGGCGCCGGACGGCACTTCGGCGATGGTGAGCTTCGGCGTCCTCAACCTGGCGCACCGCAAGAGCCACGAGTTCCCGGAGCCGCTGAAGCCTGGCAGATTCTACGATGTCTCGGTGCCGTTGAAATCCGTCGCCCAGACCATCCCGAAAGGCCATCGCCTGCGCCTCGCCATCTCGTCGACCTACTGGCCAATGGTGTGGCCCTCGCCGGAGGCCGTGACCTTGACGGTCGATGCCGCGAAAACAAGACTTGATCTGCCGGTCCTTGCGTCCTTCGCCGGCCTCGGCGGCGTCAAGTTCGGCCCGCCGGACTTCGCGCCGGACGCCGCCACGACGGATTTCGAGCCGGAAATGGAGAAGCGCACCATCCTGCACGAGATCGAGACCGAGACCACCACCTTCCTGATCAAGAGCGATGACGGCCGCTATGTCATCAACGACATCGGGACCGAGCAGACCTCGACCCGCACCAAGACCTATCGCATCCAGCGCAACGAGCCGACCACGTGCTTCTGCTCGGTGCTATGCACCCAGTCCTACAAGCGCGGCGACTGGGACGCGCGGGTCGACAGCGAGGTGGCGGTGACCAGCGATGCCACGCACTTTCACGTCACCGCCTGGCTGAAGGCCTACGACCGCGGCAAGATCTTCGCCACCCGCGAATACAAGGAGAAGATCAAACGCGATTGCATGTAGGCTTCAAAGAAGAAAGACTCGTTTGGACGCCGGAAGCCGGCGCAATACCAACGGGCACGACAGGCAACGGAGAGGCAAGGGAGACGATCATGGCACTGAGTCTGGACCGGCGTTCGTTACTTCTGACCGCATCCGGCGCGGCGGCGCTGCCGCTGCTGGGATTGGGCTCCCGCGTCGCGTTCGGCGCGGAGGGCGAGATCACCGTCCGCATCGAAAAGGACATCAGCAACCTCGACCCCGCCAACCGGGTCGGCTCGGTCGAGGACAACATCATCATCGCGGTCTGCCAGACCCTGGCGCGCTTCAAGCCGGGCACGACGCTGGAGTGGGAGCCCGACGCCGCCAAGACCATCACCCAGGTCAGCGAGACCGAGATCGCGTTCGAGCTTCATCCTGGGCAGATGTTCACCGGCGGCTATGGCGAGCTCACGGCCGAGGACGTGAAATTCTCCTACGAACGGTTCATCAATCCGGGCGATGCCGGCAAGAAGGCCGCCTATGCCGACGACTGGGCCGCCCTCGATCATGTCGAGGTGACCGGCAAGTATACCGGCCGCATCCTGTTCAAGAACCCGGCGCCGGCCATCTTCGTCATCGGCATCTGCGACGGTTCGGGCGGCCTCCTGTCCAAGAAGGCCACGCTCGAGCTGGGCGACAAGATCGCCACCACGCTGATCGGCTCGGGCCCATACCTCGTCAAGGAGTGGAAGCCGAACGACCATCTGACCTTGGAGGTCAACCCGGACTACAAGGGCAACGCGCCAGCGCCCTACCAGCGCATCGTCCTGAAGCCGATCCCCGAGTGGCAGACCGCCCTGCTCGCCTTCCAGGCCAAGGAGGTTGCCTTCACCGAGATCGAGCCGACGGTGGTGGGCGAGATCGAGAAGGACCCGGAGTCCGCCGTCATCAGGATCGACGGCATCGACTACGAGTGGATCGGCATCAATGTCGAGAAGCCGCCGTTCGACAACATCAAGGTCAGGCAGGCGATCCGCTACGGCATCGATGTCGATGCCATCATCGCCGGCGCGTGGTCCGGCACGGTGTCGCGCGCCAAGACCCTGCTGGCGCCGCAACTGCTCGGCCATTGGGCCGATGCGCCGGTCTATCCGTATGATCCCGCGAAAGCCAAGGCGCTGCTGGAGGAGGCCGGAGCGTCAGGCCTCAAATGCACCCTCACCTGCCTCAACGATGCGCGCACGCAGGCCGAGGCGCAGATCGTCCAGGCCAACCTGGCCGAGGCCGGCGTGACGGTGAGCATCAACGCCATGGATCCCGGCGCCTACTGGGATCTCGGCACGCCAGACAAGAGCAAGGACCTGGAGCTGACGATCATCCCGTACTCCTCCAAGACCGACCCCGGCTTCCAGACCCAGTGGTTCGTCTCCTCCCAGGTGACGATCTGGAACTGGCAGCGCTGGAAGAACCCCGAGTTCGACAAGCTGCATGTCGAGGCCGGCTCCATCACCGACCCGGAGGAGCGGGCGAAGAAATACATCCGCATGCAGCAGCTGCTCGACGAATCCGCCTCCTGCATCTGGATCACCCACGGCGTCCACGACTTCGCCCATGCGAAGTCGCTGGTCCCCGCGATCCTGCCGAACGGCTCAAACTGGCAGTACCGCTTCTTCAAGCCGGCGTGACGCTCGACGGTCCCTGCACGAACCAGGCCCCTTCCGCTTCCACGGCGGAAGGGGCCGCCTGACTCATGCCCCCGCTCGTCCACTACATCGCGCATCGCCTGGCCGCCGCCCTGCTGACCCTGACGGGCGCGATCCTGTTCCTGTTCGTCATCATCCAGTTCGTGCCCGGCGACATGATCAGCATCCTGCTCGGGCCGCGGGCGACGCCGGAGCTGCGGGCGGAATTCGCCCAGCGGATGGGACTCGACCGCTCGATCCCGGAGCAGATCTGGCTGTTCTTCAGCCGCGCCATCACCGGCGATCTCGGCACCGACGTGATCTCGAACCGCAAGATCCTGGACATGATCCTGGATGTGCTGCCCAACTCGCTGCAGCTTGCCGGCGCCGCGCTGTTGGTCTCGACGGTCTTCGGCATTGCGCTGGGCTGCATTGCCGCCCTCAAGCCGGGCTCGACGATCGACACGGTGCTGGGCGTCGTGTCGGTGTCCTTCATCACCACCCCGGCCTTTGTCATCGCGATCTTCCTGTTGCTGATCTTTTCCTTGCAGCTGCACTGGCTGCCCGTCATCGGCGCCGGCGATCCGGACGACCCGCTCGACCGCCTGTCTCATCTCGTGCTGCCGGCCATGGCCATCTCCATAACCTGGATCGGCTACCTGGCGCGCTTGATCCGCGCCTCGCTGCTCGAGGTGTTGTCGGAGCAGCATGTCCGGATGATGCGCGCCTATGGCGTGCCGGAGGTCCGCATCGTGCGCCACTTCGCGCTGCGCCTGGCGCTGGTGCCGATGATCGCGGTCATGGGCATCGGCGTCGGCGACATGATCAGCAACGCCGTCTTTGTCGAGGTCATTTTCGCCAGGCCCGGCGTCGGACGCCTGATCTACGAAGCGATCCTGCTGCGCAATTTTCCGGTGGTGCAGGCCGGCATCCTGACCACCGTACTGATCTACGTCACCTGCAACATGCTGGTCGACATCCTCAATGCGGTGATCGATCCGCGCATCGCCCGCAGCCTGAAGCAGGCCGCTTGATGGAGACCTATCTTTCCATTCTGCGGGACATCTGGCGCAGCCCATCGGGACGCATCGGCCTGATCATGGTGATCGCCATCGTGCTGTTCGCCATTCTCGGCCCGGTGCTGTCGGTCGATCCCAACAAGATCGCGGTCAAGGACCGCTTCCAGGCGCCGAGCGTCGTGCATCTGCTGGGCACCGACAATCTGGGACGCGATCTGTTCTCGCGCACGGCCCAGGGCACGCGGGCCGCCCTGACCATCTCGCTGCTCGTGGTCGCCCTGTCGCTGCTGATCGGGGCGGTCGTCGGCATCCTCGCCGGCATGGGCGGCGGCTGGGTCGATCGCGCGGTCACCGTCCTGTTCGACATCATCAGCTCCTATCCCCCCGTCATTCTCGCCATGGGGCTGGTCGCGCTCTACGGCGCCGGCTTCACCAATCTGTTGTTCGTCGTCACCGTCCTGTTCATCCCGCAATTCGGCCGCATGGCCCGCGCGCAGACCTTGTCGTTGCGCCATCAGCCCTTCATCGATGCCGAACGCATCCTTGGCCTGCCGGTCCGCAAGCTGGTCTGGCGCCACTTCATGCCGAACGTGCTGGGGCCGCTGATCGTGCTCGCCAGCATGAACATTCCGGTGGTGATCACGATCGAGGCCGGGCTCTCCTTCCTCGGCCTCGGCGTGCAGCCGCCGCAGGCCAGCCTCGGCACGCTGATCAAGGACGGCTACACCTTCCTGAACCAGTCCTGGTGGCCGACCATCGGCTCGGCCGTCACGCTGGCGCTGGCGACGCTGGGTTCGACCCTGTTTGGAGAAGCCTTGCGCGATGCCGCCGATCCGAAGCTGAAGGGCCATGGGCGATGACCGGCGCCGCCATCACCGGGCTCAACGTCGCGTTCGCCACCAAGGGCGGAATCCACCACGCTGTCCGAAATGTGAACCTCGCGGCTGGCCCCGGCCGCATCTTGGGGCTGGTTGGCGAATCCGGCAGCGGCAAGTCGACCATTGCCCTCGCGCTCATGGGCCTGCTCGCCGCCAATGCGCGAGTGACCAGCGGCGCGCTGCAGCTCGGTGCAGACCGCTACGACCTGGCGCGGCCGCAAGCGACGGCTCCGTTGCGCGGGAAGCGCATGGCGATGATCTTCCAGGACCCGTTTGCGTCGCTCAATCCGGTGTTTCCCGTTCGCGCGCATCTCAACGAGGTGCTGTCGCGCCGCTCGCCGGAGCTGGCCGGCAACGCCCGGCACCAGGCCACCGTCGACGCACTGGCGGCCGTCGGCATCGACCGGCCGGAGGTGCGGGTGATGCAGTACCCGCACGAACTCAGCGGCGGCATGCGCCAGCGCGTCGCGATCGCCATGGCGATGCTGGCGCGCCCCGACCTGCTGATCGCCGATGAGCCGACCACGGCGCTGGATGCCACCGTCGAGGCGCAGGTGATGAAGGAGATCTGCGGCCTGCGCGACCGCATCGGCTGCTCCATCCTCGTCATCACTCATTCGCTCGGCCTGGTGGCGGAGTATTGCGATGATATCGCCGTGATGTATGCCGGCGAGCTGGTGGAGCAGGGCTCGGTCAAGGCCGTGGCGGCAAACCCCGGCCATCCGTACACCCGTGCGCTGCTGGCCTGCGAGGTCACGATCGATGCGCCGCGCGGCGCCGACGCGCGGCAAAGCCGCTTCCGGGTGATTGCCGGCGACCTGCCCGATCCGTTCAATCCGCCGTCGGGCTGCATCTATCGCACGCGCTGCGACATCGCGATCGCGGATTGCGCGCGCATCGTCCCGCCGCCGGTCGAGGTCGGCGGCAATGCCGCCCACTGGGCGCGCTGCATCCGGGTTGGGTCGCGATGACCGCCGCCATCTCCGTCCGCGATGCGCGGCTGCGCTTCGGCCAGACCCAGGCGCTCGATGGCGTGTCGCTGGACATCGCGGCCCGCGACTGCTTCGGCCTGGTGGGTGAAAGCGGTTCGGGCAAGACCACGCTCATGCGGGTGATCCTGGGCCTGGAGCGGCTGCAATCCGGATCGATCGCCCTGTTCGACACGGCGCTCGGCAGGAGTGTCGGGCAGCGCGCGCGCCTGGTGCAGGCGATCTTCCAGGATCCGGCCGCCTCCCTGTCGCCGCGCCGGCGCATCGGCCAGCTGCTGGATGAAGTCGGGGAAGTACTGGGCGAGACGCGCGAGGAAATCCGCACCCGCCAGCGCGCCATGTTCCAGCGCCTCGGCCTGCCCTTGGGCACGCTCGACAAATATCCCTACCAGATCAGCGGCGGCCAGGCGCGCCGCGTCGCCGTTGGCCGTGCGCTGCTGATGCGCCCACGCATCCTGATCGCCGATGAGCCGACCGCCGGGCTTGACGTCTCCGTGCAGGGTGACCTCCTCAACCTGCTGCAGGAATTGCGTGGCGAGAACGACCTCACTCTGGTGGTGGTCAGCCACAATCTGGCGGTCGTGCGTTTGATCGCGGATTCCGCCGCCGTCATGCATCGCGGCAGGATCGTGGAACACGGCCTTGCCACGCAGGTGTTCGATGCACCCAGCGCCGGCTATACCCAGCGCCTGATCGCTTCCTGGCCCCGCCTTCGGCGAACCGCGGTCTAACGCAACCCCTGATCAGCAATGCGCCACGGCTGATTCTGCTGTGAACCCGGTTAAGGTGAGTATCTATGACATCTGGCCTAAGCTGCATGACCCGGATCCAGCGAACTTTTTTACGGCTGCTAAACTCAAATCCAATATAATCACAGTTCATCCATTGGATTTTGAAATGCCGGTCTGGCTTGATCCCGCCGAAGGCAAATCGGAACTTGTGCGCCTTCTATACGTCTGGTGGGAGGGAGCACGGGGCGACGCTGACGTGCCCGACAGAGCGAACCTGCATCCCGAGGACATCAAGCAGCTGCTTCCCTTTGTCTTTATCTCCGATGCGGAGCACGAGCCCTTCCGGGTACGCTACCGGCTGGTCGGGACACGGGCAGCCGAGGTAACCGGCATCGACATTGTTGGCCGCTATCTGGACGAGCTGGTGAGTGCTGAGCCCGATTCGCCATGGATGGGCTTCTACCGGCAGGCCTATCTCACGCGCCGGCCGCTGCTTGGATCGACGACTGTTCCGACCAGCTCCGGCGCGATGTTCACGTACGAGTTCGGCATATTCCCCATGCGCAAGGGCAAGCACACGATCGATCAATTCATCGCACTCGAAGACTACTTCGGGCTGGTGCACCGAATTGTGCAACCCGAGCCTTGGCAAGAGCTGCCTCACTAGAATTGTCGGACATGCGCGAACTGCACTGCCGCCCGCGTTCCGGTGCGTATCGATATCCGGCGCCTCGCGAGGTCAGGCAGGAACGCAGGTCAGCCTGATCACATCCTCGGCAATCCGATCATGAGCCATCAGGCGGAGCGGCGGCCGGGGTCCGGCGAAATATGGCTTGCCGTGACCAAGCACGACGGGGTGCAGGTAGATCCGATACTCATCGATCAGGCCAAGTTCGGTGAGGCTTTGCGCCAAGTCCGGGCCGGCAACTTCGATCTCCCCGTCGCGCTCGGCCTTCAGCGCACGGATCGCGCGCTCGAGATCACCCTCGACAAGCCTGGCGTTGGGGCCGACCGATTTCAACGAGCGCGAGACGACCCACTTCGGCTGGTTCCGCCACGCCGCCGCGAAGGCGCGTTCGTCTGCATCCCATTCAGGATGATCGTCGTCCCAGTAACGCATGACCTCGTACATTCGCCGACCGTACACACTGCCGGCCTGCCCCTGAGCCTCCTCGATGAAGTGGCGGAAGAGCGTGGGGCTTGGCGCAAACGCCATATGGTCGACGTAGCCGTCCAGGGACTGGTTCATTCCGAACACGAGCTTGGCCATACCCACTTCCTTTCCTTACACGGCACATCGGCGCGGTCCTAATTGCGTTATGCAACCGGTTGAGGAGCGCAAGGAAGAAATGGGGTCGGAATCGATCTGGATCGTCAGGTAGCTGGTTCGAAAGCTACCCGGGCCCTATCGCATTGATTCCAGCTCAACTCCCTAATCGACTCTAACCCCATTTCTTCGCTGGACTTGGCCTTGAAGCTGCGCCTCATTGCCCCCGCGCCTGCACATGTCGCGCGAGTTTGTCGAGCGTCTGGGCGCCGTACTCGACTGCTCCAAATCCAATCTTCTGATCGCGCTGCGCCTTGGTCGGATGCATCTGGCGCAAGGTGACGATTGTCTTGCCGTTGGCCTGCTCGTCGAGGGTCAACAGCATTCGAAACGCTGACGGGTCTTCATCCCGGTCAGAACCGTGATCAACCTCGATCAAGGCAGGCGCCTCCAACCGGAGAAAAGACATGCGGTTGCCGTAACGCGTTCCGTCTGGCGCAATCATGTCGAAGCGCCATTGCCCGCCAGGGCGGATGTCGATCTCTTTCGTCTCGATCGCGAATCCCGCCGGCCCGAACCATGCCGGCAACTGTGCCGGATCGGTCCAGGCTTCGAAGACGAGGGTGCGCGGCGCATCGACGACGCGGGTGATGACGATCTCGCGGTCAAGGGGCCATTCAGACCACGGCGACTGGCGGACGTTGGTCAGATCACTCATGGTTGCGGGTCTCCTTCTTGCGGCGCTGAATGTGGGCGTCCATCCGGTCAAGCCGCGCGGTCCAGGTGCGGAGGTGTTCGCTGAGCCAGGTGTCCGTCCGGCGCAGCGCCTCCGGTTTGAGGGCGCACACGCGAACCCGGCCCGCCTTGCGAGTCTCAAGAAATCCGCCGTCTTCCAGGACGCGGATGTGCTTCAGGAATGTCGGCAGGCCGATGCTGAATGGCTCGGCGAGTTCGCCCACCGATGCTTCCCCCAAGCATAAGCGCGCCACAACCGCACGACGTGTCGGATCAGAGAGAGCGGCGAACGCGCGGTCGAGTTGGGGCTGATGGTTTTCCATATGGCAAAGTATTATATGGAACGCCTGTCAGCCGTCAAGATACTTCGCCGATTGGCGAAGTATGGGGCGCAAACTCAGGACGGCGCCTGCCCAGCCATTCGATCGGTGGCCAATTCGTGGTCAGGACCGACGTCGCTTCGGATGATAGACGTGAAATGGCGCGCCCAAGAAGATTCGAACTCCTAACCTTCTGATCCGTAGTCAAACTTTGGGATCGGCTAAGGTACTGATTTCACTTACGAAAATAGGAATTTGTTTGGACTTTTCCGTCCAAAATCGTCCTAATGATTTCAATGACTTACAGACCGAGTCCAAACACTTTGCGCCTCCAGTTTCCAGCTCCAGCGGCGGATCGCCCTGCCGCCTGGCCGATTGGGGCGGGGGTAGAGAGCCCATCGGACGAGAGCCAATCCTGAGTCATCCCAGGCGGGGTTGGGCGTGGTGGCGGCGGCGGGGCGCGCGCCGCAGGCGGGCTGCGCTGTCAGAGCTGGCGGCACTTCGAGCGGACGCGGCGCACCCAATTTGCGTCCAGCTCCAGGCTTGGGTCGAAAAGGCGCACAAATCTGGGTCGCAGCCTGCGCCACGAGCTCCGGTCAGCGCGCCGATAGATCGGATAGCGTTGCATCGAAGGACATGGTATGCGCTGCCGCGACGCCATCGCGCTCCCACCTGAACGACCTATCGGCTCCGGTCTGACGCGGCATCCGTACGCGGTCGCGACCCGATGAGTTCGTCGGCTGGGCCGGAGAAGTCGAAACAGTCTTCGACGGCGACAAGCTGATCGACGCGGCGGCCGCAAGCGTAGGCGAAGGCGCGCGGCGCTGTCTGCTTTAACCCAAGGTTGGCGGCCGGATGCGGCGGACTAAAGGTCACATGTGAAGCCCCGCCAACCTTTTCGTGGCTGGCGGGGCCATGCGTTGTGGAAGCGCCCCGGCGAGGCTCTCAGCTCTCATCGAATGGCTCGCTCGGCGAGCACGGGCGAATCCTCTGCTGGCCCGGTACTACGACCGGACCTTTCGGCTTTGTCGAGAAGTCGATTTTTCAGGTAGCAGTGCGGTGGCGTCATGTCGGTTACGGCACCTCCTGTCAGCTGTTGCGACCCCGAGGCCCGGCATCGTTCCCTGGAGATCGAGAGCCATCCCTCAATCCGAATCTGCCGGGCACCTCGTTCCTTGGATCCTCGTGGCCTGTAGCCAGCTTGCGCATGATGCCGGCTCGGCGCGCTCCAAAGGGCGGGGCCCCTGATCGCCAACCAGCGGCGGCTCTCGACGTCTGCAATGCTGCGGCCACTATGGCCTCCACGGCTCGGATCCGAGCCGGATGCACTCCTGAGGTCAGGCGATATCCGGCAGTGCCTGCTTGGGTGGAGTCATATGAGCACCTCCTTTCTTCCAACTGGGAGGCGTCAGATAGACAATCCGAGAGTGCGCCTGGCGCGCCATACGGTCAAGACCAAAGTCCTGACAATTTGCTCTTCAACTGCTTGACTCGCGGATGAAGCCCTGCATCCAAGCGAACTTTTCGCTTATGAGGGCGCAGTCATGATGTCAGCCCTTCGGAGTTTATCGGCACTCGCGTCTCGTCCAAATGAACTAACGCTTCTGCCGCGCTCCAAGAGTACCGAATCTCAAGACTTACTGTGTAAAACGGGGTGGATGCCTTCGAAGACCAGAAAGCCATGATTGCTGCTTCCGGGACGTGCCTTGTCATCGACAACGAAGTCGCCTTCGCAACTTTCGTGCAGCGAGTCGCCGAGGGCATGGGGCTGCACACTCAGATCCTGACTGATCCCATACAGCTCGAGCAGACACTCGCGGTTAGCTCTCCAGACGTCATCACGCTTGATATGGACATGCCGGGCCGCAATGGGCTTGAAGTGCTACGAGTTCTATCGGCGTGGCGGCTCGAGAGACGGGTGATCATGATCAGTGGAACTCCTCCGAACCATCCCAGCGCCCGGCAAGCCGAGGGTAGCTGGTTTCGAAATAGCAGCAATTCTGATGAAGCCGGCCAGGAAGGCCGAAATCGAATCCGCGCTTGCGGCTACCCTTGATATGCGCGACGACCGCCGGCACTCCGACTCGAGACCTCATGTCCCAGCCTGAATTGAGTCTTTCCTGCCTGGAGCTGGAGCTCCGCGATCCATACTATCCTGACCTCATCGATGCTCTCGACTACTGGGATGGGAAGCGTCGCCAGCGGTTCGCGCCCAGCCGCGCCGACATCGAACCCCTGGACCTGATAGGCGTCTTGCCCCGCATCATGTTAGCGGATGTGCTATCTGATCCGTTGGGTTTCCGCTATCGCCTCAGCGGCACCGGGATTTCCGACATCCACGGGGAAGAGCTGACCGGCCTTGCCCCGCTCGATCTCAAACCCGTTGAATATGGCCGCTTGATTGACCGCCACTACCGGCAATGCGCCTCCGAACGCCGACCTCTCCTTCACTTGATCATTCTCGATCTGGCACATCGCAGCCGGGCATACGCTAGACTCCTCCTGCCGCTGTCCAACGATGGCGAGCAGGTCAACATGTTGATGGCCGTGGACAGCGCCAACCAAGACTCCCGCGAGCTGAGGGAGTTTTTCGATGCACAGACCCGGCAGCAACCCTAGCCTCCGTGGCACCCATTGAGCCAGGGCCACGTCACCATGCAAGAAAGTGTGCGGAAGGAGTCAAAGGCGGCACTTCGACAGGTTCCCGCGCACGTCAGTTGACAAACAGAGGCCGGAACTTAGTTGCAGCACTTGTCAGCTAAACCTTCAGCACCGGACTCTCATGGCGGAGACCAGTATGTCGCCGAAGTGCCAGTCCACTAAACCGCTCGCGCGGTAGCTCGCTGCGGCGGCCGGCACGGTCGGTGGGATAGCCTGAGGGGGCATCCTGTCTTGAGATGAGGGGTTCCGAACCTTCACTCAAGACAGGAGCATCCCCATGACCGACCAGGCCATGAGCCCGTTGCGCCGGCGCATGATCGAGGACATGACGATCCACAAGTTAGCGCCGAAGACCCAACACGGCTACATCCGCACCATCAAGGCCTTCGCAGCATTCCTCGGCCGATCGCCCGATACGGCGAGCTTCGAGGATGTCCGGCGCTTTCAGCTGCATCTGGCGGCAAAGGGCACACATGTACCGATTCTCAATCACACCGTGGCTGCGTTGCGGTTCTTTTTCAGGGTCACGCTCAAGCGATCCGACATCATCGAACACACGACGTTCATCCATGAGCCGCGCAAGCTGCCGGTCGTGCTGAGTCCGGAGGAAGTGGCGCGCCTGTTGGATGCGGCACCTGGGCTCAAGTACAAGGCGGCATTGAGCGTGGCCTATGGGGCGGGCCTGCGCGCCGCCGAGGTGGTCGCGCTGAAGGTCTCGGATATCGACAGCACCCGGATGGTGATCCGGGTCGAACAGGGCAAGGGCCGCAAGGACCGCTACGTGATGCTCTCCCCGCATCTGCTCGAACTGCTGCGCGCCTGGTGGAAGACGGACGCCCACAGGGCTGGCTGTTCCCGGGCCGCGATCGCGTGCAGCCGCTGACGACCCGCCAGCTCAACCGCGCCTGCCATGCCGCAGCCCATATGGCCGAGATCAACAAGCGCGTCTCGCTTCATACCTTGCGGCACAGCTTCGCCACCCATCTGCTCGAGCAGAACATCGACATTCGCGTGATCCAGGTCCTGCTCGGCCATGCCAAGCTCGACGCTTTATACTCGCGTTGCCACCAAGACCATCCGCGAGATCATGAGCCCGCTCGATCACATCACGCGCGCGCTCATGGAGGCCAAGCCGCCCGCCTGATCCGGCGGCGGCGTGCCGCGGGAAAGGCTGGAGGTCGCGGACATCTTCC
>DATFDU010000172.1:0-6715 GCA_035251915.1 Dongiaceae bacterium
TGGCTCAAGGACCAGGGCGACGTCGCGAAGCTGTCCGCCAGCCAGGACGTGCTGATCGACGCCGCGGTGCGTCTCGTGCGCACCGGCGGCACAATCCTCTATTCCACCTGCTCGCTGCAGCCCGAGGAAGGCCCCGACCGCATCGCCGCCGCGCTCAAGCGCCACCCGTCGCTCACGCGCGAGCCGATCCGCGCGGAGGAACTGTTCGGCTTCAGGGAACTGGTGACGTCGGAGGGCGATCTGCGCTCGCTGCCATCCCATCTCGCGCAATTGGGCGGGATCGACGGCTTCTATGCGACGCGGCTGGTGAAGCAGGGCTGACGCGCAAGAAGCGGAGTGAGTCTGAGCTCCGCAATGCCCATCCTCTCTCCATCACAGGATGGAGAGATCGATGCCTGCACTCGCCAACAAAATCGCCATCGTCACCGGCGCCAGCTCCGGCATAGGCCGCGCCGCTGCCAAACTGTTCGCGGCAGAGGGCGCCAAGATCATCGTCGCCGCACGCCGCAAGGAAGCGCTCGACACGCTGGTCGAGGAGATCGCCGCATTTGGTGGCGAAGCCGTTGCCTGCGCCGGCGACGTCAAGGACGAAGCTCTGCATCGACAGCTTGCTGCGACCGCGCAACGTCATTTCGGCGGGCTCGACATCGCCTTCAACAATGCCGGCACGCTGGGCGAGATGGGGCCGACACCGCAGGTCTCGCTCGCCGGCTGGCACGACGCGCTCGAGATCAACCTCACCAGCGCGTTCCTGGCCGCCAAGCATCAGATTCCGCTGATGCTGGACCGCGGCGGCGGCTCGCTGATCTTCACCTCGACCTTCGTCGGCCACACCGCCGGCATGCCGGGCGTCGCCTCCTACGCCGCCGGCAAGGCTGGCTTGATCGGCCTCACCCAGGCGCTGGCGGTCGAGTTCGGGCCCAAGGGCATCCGCGTCAATGCGCTGCTGCCGGGCGGCACGGAGACGGCGATGGCGCGGGCCATGATCGGCACGCCGGAGGGCCGCCGCTTCGTCGAGAACATGCACGCGCTGAAGCGCATCGCCCAGCCGGAGGAGATCGCGCAGTCGGCGCTGTATCTCGCCTCCGATATGTCGAGCTTCACCACCGGCACGGCGATGCTGGTCGACGGCGGCGTCTCCATCAACCGGACGTGAAGGCCATCTGCCGGCCACGCTTGTCATAGGCGCGCGCCAGTGCCGCATCGCGGCTGGAGAGCAGGTCGATCTGTTCCCTGGCGAGGTGCAGCAGCCGCTGCTCCAGCTCATCCTGCGATTCGACCCGGCCATCCGCGTGGATGTGGGCAAGCTCGGTGTCGCGCTGCGCGAGCGCGCGGCCGACCAGGATGGTGCGGTGGCAGTCCAGCGGCTCCTTCTCCGCGCACATCAAGGCAATGCGCTTGGCATGCGACTCCTCGATCAGCGCGTGGATCGCCTCCTGGAACGCCGCCGATGCAGCGATCCGCGCATAGCTGACTTTGCCATCCTCCCAGCACTCCGGATCCTTCGGCCGCGCGCCCAGGGCATCCCCTAAGAACCAGTATTCGATGCCGGAATCCTTGAGCGATGCCGTCAGCGGTTTCTGGCTGAACTGCGGATTGCGGCGCGAGAACGGCGTCGAGCGAACATCCGCGACGCAGCCGATGCCGGCACCCCGCAGCAGATCGATGAAGCGCACGGCCGAATGGTTCGAATGGCCGATGGTATAGATCGTCACGCCCACCTATTTCTCCCGCGCCCACGGGCCTTCGAGGATGAGGAACAGGCCGAGCAGGCCGTCGATCCGCTCGCCATCGTCCGACAAGGGAAACAGGTACCGCAGGCTCGGATTCGGTTCCTTGTAGCGCAGGCTCTTGAACAGGTAGTTCTGGACGATCGGACGGCGTGCCGCGATCGCTTCATCGTAGTACGGCGCGATGGTTTCGCCGAGGCTGCGCTCCACCACCTCGTCGAGGTATCTGCCGGTCCAGTTCGCGCCGGTGGCGTGCGTGATGCGGTCACCGATGATGCGGTAGAAATATCGCCGGCGAACGTCGCCGGCACCGACCGGCGCCTTTTCGATCGAAACCAGGAACAAGCGCGGAAAGACGCTCGGCGGCAGTTCTTCCGGACGGATGTCGGCGCGGCGCGGGAACGGCCGGTCGCCCTTGATACACGCAAGATGAGCGCTGAGCGCACGGACCTCCGGCATGGGGTCGTCGGGGAAGCCGTATGGTTCGATGGCTTGAGGCCCGTTCACGCTCCCCTCACCGATCGTTCGCACCGCCGGCACTATAGCCCGAATCGGCAGCCTCGTCAGGCCCAGTCCAGGATCACCTTGCCCGACTGGCCGCTCAGCATCACCTCGAACCCCTTCTTGAAGTCGCCGACCGGGAAACGGTGGGTCAGGATCGGCGACAAGTCGAGGCCGGACTGCAGCATGGCGATCATCTTGTACCAGGTCTCGAACATCTCGCGGCCGTAGATGCCTTTGATCTCGAGGCCCTTGAAGATGACCTGGTTCCAGTCGATCGCGGTGTTGGCAGGCGGGATGCCGAGCAGCGCGATCTTGCCGCCGTGATTCATGTGCTCCAGCATCTGCGAGAACGCGGTCGGCACGCCCGACATCTCGAGGCCGACGTCGAAGCCTTCGACCATGCCGAGGTCGTTCATCACGTCCTTCAGCTTGTCCTTGGCGACGTTGACCGCGCGGCTCGCGCCCATTTTGCGCGCCAAGTCGAGGCGGTAGTCGTTGACATCGGTGATGACGATGTGGCGCGCGCCCACATGCCGGCAGATCGCAGCCGCCATGATGCCGATCGGCCCTGCGCCGGTGATCAGCACATCCTCGCCCACCAGGTTGAAGCTGAGCGCGGTGTGGGTGGCGTTGCCGAACGGATCGAGGATCGAGGCGAGTTCGTCGCTGATGCCGTCCGGGATCTTGAAGGCGTTGACTGCGGGGATCGCGAGATAGTCGGCGAAGGCGCCTTCGCGGTTTACGCCGACGCCGACGGTGTTGCGGCAGAGGTGCCGGCGGCCGGCGCGGCAGTTGCGGCAATGGCCGCAGGTGATGTGGCCTTCCCCTGAGACGCGGTCGCCGATCTCGAACCCGCGCACCTCGGTGCCCATGTCGACCACCTCGCCGACATATTCGTGGCCGACCTGCATCGGCACCGGGATGGTCTTCCGCGCCCACTCGTCCCATTTCCAGATGTGGCAGTCGGTGCCGCAGATCGCGGTCTTCTTGATCTTGATCAGCACATCGTTGTGCCCGACCTCGGGCTTCTTCACCTCGGTGAGAGTCAGGCCCGGGGCACGCTCCAGCTTGGCGAGGGCTCGCATCTTAGATCGCCTCTTTCTTCTTGCCGCCGATCGCGCCCAGCGCCAAGCCGACCTTGGCGAAGGCTTCGACCGCCTTGTTGATGTGCTCGTCGGTGTGGGCGGCGCTCATCTGGGTGCGGATGCGCGCCTGGCCCTTGGGCACCACCGGGAAGGAGAAGCCGATCACGTAGATCCCCTCCTCCAGCAGGGCGTTGGCCATCCTGGTCGCCAGCGCCGCATCGCCCAGCATCACCGGAATGATGGGATGATCGCCCGGCACCAGCTCGAAGCCGAGGACCGCCATCTTTTTGCGGAAGTTGCGGCCGTTGGCGATGACCTGCTTGCGCCGCTGCGCACCGTCCTCGGTGCGCAGCAGCTTCAGCACCGCCAGCGAAGCCGTGACGATGCTGGGCGCCAGCGCGTTGGAAAAGAGATAGGGGCGCGAGCGCTGCCGCAGCAACTCCACCACCTGGGACCTCGCCGCGACATAGCCGCCGCTGGCGCCGCCCAGCGCCTTGCCCAGCGTTCCGGTTAGGATGTCGACGCGGCTTTCGACGCCGCAATATTCCGGCGTGCCGCGGCCGCGCTCGCCGACGAAGCCGACGGCGTGGCTGTCATCCACCATGACCAGCGCGTCGTAGCGATCGGCCAGGTCGCAAACCGCCTTCAGGTTGGCGATGATGCCGTCCATCGAGAACACGCCGTCGGTCGCGATCAGCTTGTTGCGGGCACCCGCTTCGTCCGCGGCCTTCAGCTGCGCCTCCAGGTCGTTCATGTCGTTGTTGCGGTAGCGGTAGCGCTTGGCCTTGCACAGGCGGATGCCGTCGATGATCGAGGCGTGGTTGAGCGCATCGGAGATGACCGCATCGTCCTCGCCCAGGATGGTCTCGAACAGGCCGCCATTGGCGTCGAAGCAGCTGGAATAGAGGATCGCGTCCTCGGTATGGAGGAAGCGCGCCAGCTCGCCCTCCAGTTCGCGGTGGATGTCCTGGGTGCCGCAGATGAAACGCACCGAGGCCATGCCGAAGCCGTGGCTGCGCAAGCCATCCGCCGCTGCTTCGACCAGGCGCGGGTCGTCCGCCAGGCCCAGGTAATTGTTGGCGCAGAAATTGAGCACTTCGCGCCCGTCCGCCAGGTGGATGGCCGGACCCTGCGGCGTGCCGATTAGGCGCTCGGCCTTCCAGAACCCGTCGGCTTTGATCTGTGACAAGGTCTGGTCGAGCTGTTGATAGAATGCGGCCTGCATGGCCGGTACCTCTTGACATGTGGCTGATGGACTTTAGGCCGGCCGAACAAACGCCTCAAATTCCATTTGAGGCAATCCAGCGGTCGCTTGTTAACAGATTCAGATACGACGGAGCCAACGATGCACAAGAGTGGACTGGCCGGTTTCATCATCGATTGCAAGACCGACGACCTCGACGCCGCAGCCCGGTTCTGGTCTGAGGCACTCAGTCTGCCCCCCTTGCCGGAGGCCTACGCCGAGGAAACCGGCTACAGGAAGCTCAGCAGCGGCCCGGGCGGAGTCCATATCGAGGTCCAGCAGGTCGATCATCCCAGCCGGGTCCACCTCGATATCGGCGCCGACGACGTCGAAGCCGAGGTGAAGCGCCTGGAATGCCTTGGCGCCAAGCCGGTCAGCCGGGTCAGGGACTGGGTGGTGATGGAAGCGCCGACCGGCCACCGGTTCTGCGTGGTGCCGCGAAAGTCCTAGCAAACAGCCGGTTTCCCTGGGTTCCTTGCCCCCGACTCTCGGCGGGTGGTAAGCATCCGGCATGCAGCAGAAGACCCGCATCGCACCCTCAATCCTCAGCGCCGATTTCGCCCAGCTGGGCGCGGAGGTCGGCGCGATCGCGGCGGCTGGGGCGGACTATGTCCATCTGGATGTGATGGACGGGCATTTCGTTCCGAACCTCACCATCGGGCCCATGGTGATGAAAGCGCTGCGTCCCCACGCCAAGCTGCCGTTCGACGTGCATCTGATGATTGCGCCGGTCGACCCCTATGTTGCCGAGTTCGCCCAGGCGGGCGCCGACATCATCACCTTCCACCCGGAGGCCGGGGCGCATCCGCACCGCACCATCCAGCTCATCAAGTCGCTGGGCAAGAAGGCCGGCCTGTCGCTCAACCCCGGCACGCCCCTCTCGATCATGGACTGGCTGCTGCCGGAGATCGACCTGGTGCTGGTAATGAGCGTCAATCCCGGCTTCGGCGGCCAGCGATTCATCGAATCCAGCCTCGCCAAGATCAAGGAACTGCGCCGGCGCATCGATGCGGTGTCGGAGAGCCAAGGCGGCCGGCCGATCGACCTGGAGGTCGATGGCGGCATCAATACCGAGACCGCGAAGCTGGTGATCGCGGCCGGCGCCGACGTGCTGGTGGCGGGCACCGCCACGTTCCAGGGCGGCCCGGGCAGATACGCCGCCAACATCGCCGCGCTGCGCGGAACATGACGGCCCTCGCTGAACCGCTCCGCAAGGCTCCGCCGCAGAGGGCGCGGCGCGGCAACCGCCGGCCCAAGCTGCTGGCGCCGCGGCTGCAGACCCTGTTCGCCCTGCCGGCGGGGCTGCTGACGCAACGCGCGCTGCGGCGGTTGCTGCAGCCGCTGTACCGCAGCCGGCTCTATGGCTCGACCCTGGGCAAGCGCTCGAGCGGCGAGCTGGCTGCCGTGCCGACCGACGCCTGGCCGGTCGATTCGCGCGCCGCTCTCGCGATGCTCGATGGCGAGTTCCGCTTCGGCACGGAGGTCCTCAAGAACCCCAGGCCGCTGCACAACCCGCTCGGCGCCACCCCGATGTGGCGGCGCCAGATGGCGAGCTTCGTCTGGCTGGACACGCTGCGCACGCTCGGCGGCGCGCAGGCGCGGCAGTTCGCGCGCCATGTCGTGCTCGCCTGGTTCGCCGACACCGCCGCGTACGACTCCCTCACCTGGTCGTCCGATCTGCTGAGCGCGCGACTGCGGCGCTGCCTGATGAACAGCGCGTTCCTGGAAACCAACAGCGACGCCCTGTTCCGCGCGCACCTGCTCAGGCCGCTTAACCGCCAGGCGGAGCATCTGGCGCGCGCGCTGCCGGACGGCCTCAATGGCGCGGCGCTCTTGAAGGCCAGCATCGCGCTGATGCTGGCGGGTGCGCTGCTGCCGCACGGCGATAGGTGGCTGCGCAAGGGCGGCGCGCTGCTGGACCGCGAGTTGCACGCCCAGATCCTGCCCGACGGCGGCCATGTCGAACGCAGCCCGGCGGTGATGCTGGACCTGCTGCAACATCTGCTGGATCTGCATCACGTGCTGTCGTTGACCCAGCGCAAGCTGCCCGACCAGTTGATCTCCAGCATCGGCAATCTCGCCTGCGCCCTGAAGCTGGTGACCCATCCCGATGGCGGCCTCGCTCTGTTCAACGATTCGACCGAAGACGAATC
>DATFDU010000173.1:0-2026 GCA_035251915.1 Dongiaceae bacterium
CGCGCGCGCGGCAGGCCAAGAGCAAGGCGCGCCTGACGCGCTACGAGGAGCTGCGCGAGGAGGCCGAGCGGCAGACGGAAGGGACGGCGGAGATCCTGATCCCCGTCCCCGACCGGCTGGGCGACGAGGTCGTGATCGCCAAGGACGTAGCGAAGGGATTCGGCGATCGGCTCCTCTTCGAGAACCTGAGCTTTGCGCTTCCGCGCGGCGGCATCGTCGGCGTGATCGGGCCGAACGGCGCCGGCAAGACCACCTTGTTCCGCATGATCACCGGCCAGGAGAAGGCCGACGGCGGCAACTTCCGCGTCGGCGAGACAGTGAAGCTCGGCTACATCGACCAGTCGCGCGACAGCCTCGCCGCCGACAAGACGGTCTGGCAGGAGATCTCCGACGGGCTCGACGAAATCGACCTCGGCAGGACCAAGATGCCGAGCCGCGCCTATGTCGGCGCCTTCAACTTCAAGGGCGCCGACCAGCAGAAGAAGGTCGGCCAGCTCTCCGGCGGCGAGCGCAACCGTGTGCACCTCGCCAAGATGCTGAAGTCCGGCGCCAACGTGCTGCTGCTCGACGAGCCGACCAACGACCTCGACGTCGACACGCTGCGGGCGCTGGAGGAGGCGCTGGAGAGCTTCGCCGGTTGCGCGGTCATCATCAGCCACGACCGCTGGTTCCTCGACCGCATCGCCACGCACATCCTCTCCTTCGAGGGCGACAGCCACGTCGAATGGTTCGAGGGCAACTACCAGGACTATGAAGCAGACCGCCACAAGCGGCTGGGGGCGGAGGCCGACCAGCCCCACCGGATCAAGTACAAACCCCTGGTGAGACAATAGGTTAGATCGATCGGCCTAGCCGTCCGAATAGGCCCGCCGATAACCATTTCTTTGCAGTTTGGGTGCTCTACTGAGGCTGACGGGGCGAATCCCCTGCCCCCAGCGCAGTGAGGACCAGGATGAGCGAATATCAGGCTGACCAGGAAGATACGGTCCTCGCCTACGTTCGCCTCAAGTCGGGTGGCGAGCGGCCGTTCAACCGCTACGGCGAAGGGGCGGGCTTCACGCGCCAGGCCGCCAAGGAAAAGGCCGCCAAGGGCAACCAGCCGCTCCACGGCAACAACGTGATCGACCTCGCCGCCGAACGCGCCAAGCGCGCCAAGCGCCTGAAGTAGAGTCAGTTCGCCGCAATTCCCGCCGACCGCGCGGCCTTGGTCAAGGCCGCGCCGAACTCCCGGAATTCCTCGGCCCGACTTGACGTCGTGCGCCACACCAAGCCGATCTGACGTCCAGCCCCTGAACGGTCAAACGGCCGCGCCACCAGCTCGCCCTGCTTCGGCACGTGCATCGGCACCGCCATGTCGGGCAGCAGCGTGACGCCGAGGCCGCCCGCCACCATCTCCACCAGGGTATTGAGGCTGGCGCCGGCGAAGCCGCTGTCGGCCTGCGGCAGGCGGCAGGCCGCCAGGGCGTGCTCGCGCAGGCAGTGGCCCTCCGCCAGCAACAGCAGGTCGGCGCCCTTGAGGTCGGCGGTGGTGGCGGTCTTCTTCTGCGCCAGCGGGCTGTCTTTGCGCGTGACCAGCTGGAAGCCGTCCTTGAACAGCGCCAGCGTCTCGACGTTATCCGCGTGATAGGGCAGGGCGAGGAGCACCAGGTCCAGCGTGCCGTCCTCCAGCAGCGCCAGCAGCCGCGCGGTCTGGTCCTCGGTCAGATAGAGCTGCAGCTTAGGATAGGCCTTGCGCAGCATCGGCAGGGTCTTGGGCAGCAGATAGGGCGCAATGGTTGGGATGACGCCGAGGCGCAGCCGGCCGCTCAGCGGTTCTTTCCCCTTCGCCGCCAGTTCAGCCAGCTCTTCGGCCTCGCGCAGCACCCGCCTGGCGCGGTTGGCGACCTCCAGCCCGAGGGCGGTGAAGACCACAGTACGGTTGTTGCGCTCCACCAGTTCGGCATCCAGCGCCGACTCGAGCTCTTTCAGCCCCGCACTCAGGGTCGATTGCGAGACGAAGCAGGAGGCGGCGGCCTTGCCGAAATGG
>DATFDU010000174.1:0-2475 GCA_035251915.1 Dongiaceae bacterium
CTGGATGAAGTCCGGCACGCCTTGCATGGCGCCGGCAATGGCATCCATCAGCCGCCCGCGCGCTTCCGGCGTCAGCAGGCGGAACAGGCTGCCGGCCTGGGTGTAGTCGTCGTTGCCAGCGCGGTGGTCATACCGGTCTGCCGGCCCTTCGATCGGCAGCGGCGGCTCCTTGAAGCAGTGATCCTCTACCGGCCCGCCGAAGCTGTTGGGCTCGTAGTTCACCCGGCCGTACTCGTTGCCGTCGGACCGCATCGCGCCGTCGCGGTGGTAGGTGTGCACCGGGCAGCGCGGCTTGTTGACCGGCAGGCTCTCGTAATTCACGCCCAGCCGGTGCCGGTGCGCGTCGGCGTAGGAGAAGACGCGGAACTGCAGCATCTTGTCCGGGCTGTGGCCGATGCCGGGCACCACGTTGGCGGGCGAGAAGCTGGCCTGCTCGACCTCGGCGAAGTAGTTCTCCGGATTGCGGTTCAGCTCCAGGATGCCGACCTCGACCAGCGGGTACTGCCTGTGCGGCCACACCTTGGTCAGGTCGAACGGATCTAAGTCGGCGCGCCTGGCCTGATCCTCGCTCATCAGCTGGACCATCATGCGCCACTTGGGATACTCGCCGCGCTCGATCGCCTCGTACAGATCGCGCTGGTGGCTTTCGCGGTCGGCGCCGATGGTGCTGGCGGAGTCCGCCTCGCTGATGTTGACGACACCTTGCAGGCTCTTGAAATGGAACTTGACCCACACCCGCTGGTTGGCGGCGTTGATGAAGCTGTAGGTGTGCGAGCCGAAGCCGTGCATCTGGCGGTAGCTCTTCGGCAGGCCGCGGTCGGAGAACAGGATCGTCACCTGGTGCAGGCTCTCCGGCGACACCGACCAGAAATCCCACATCGCGGTCGGGTTGCGCAGGTTGGTGCGCGGGTCGCGCTTCTGGGTGTGGATGAAATCCGGGAACTTGTAGGGGTCGCGCACGAAGAACACCGGCGTGTTGTTGCCGACCAGGTCCCAGTTGCCTTCCTCGGTATAGAACTTCACGGCAAAGCCGCGCACGTCGCGCTCGGCGTCGGCCGCGCCTTTCTCGCCGGCGACGGTCGAGAAGCGCAGCAGCACCTCGGTCTTGTTGCCGACCGCGGAGAACAGCTTCGCCTTGCTGTGGCGGGTGATGTCGTTGGTGATGGTGAGCGTGCCGAAGGCGGCCGAGCCCTTGGCGTGCACCACGCGCTCGGGAATGCGCTCGCGGTTGAAGTGCGCGTGCTTCTCGAACAGCTGCCAGTCCTGGACCAGCAGCGGGCCGCGCGGACCGGCGGTCAGGCTGTTCTGGTTGTCGCCGACCGGGATGCCGGCGGCGGTGGTCAGAATGGGACGCGGGGTCTTGGATTCACTGGCCATCCGATGTTCCTCCACTGCGAAATGCACTGGAGGGCATTTGACGCCGAACATTACGATCGATCCAACGCATTGTTTTAATCGGTTCAATCGACTTGTTCGATCAAAGGTCATGCCCCGCAAGGATGGCCGGAACCTGATATGGTTGACGGCGTTGTTGCCTCGAGATTCCCGCGCAACCAAACCTGGAGAGCGAAAATGACGCGTCTCACCGTCACCGCGATCATCCTCGGCGCAACCTTGCTGGCCGGCTGCTCGGTCTCGAAGGACGGCGTGTCGATGTCGGAATACACGTTCGTCGACAATAACTGCAGCGGCAACGGCTTCCTGGTGAATGAGTCCTGGTGCCGCGATACGCTGCACCCCTCGATGGGGCCGTATTCGAACTAGCCGATGCACTCGCCGCCGTCGACCACCAGCGCGTGGCCGGTCATGTAGCTGGAACGGTCGGAAGCGAGATAGAGGATGGATTCCGCGATCTCGTCCACGCTGGCCCAGCGGCCCATCGGGATCTTGTCCTTGACATACGCCTCGAGCGCGGCGCGCCCGCCCATCTGGCGCATGTAGGGATCGTTGAATGGCGTATCGACCCAGCCGGGGCAGAGCGCGTTGACCCGGATGTTGTGGGGCCCGTAGTCGAGCGCCATCTGCCTGGTCATCGCGATCACCGCGGTCTTGCTGGTGATGTAGGCCAGCATGCCCTTGTCGAAGAACACGCCCGAGTTGGACGAGGTGTTGATGATGACGCCCTTGCCCTGGCGCTTCATGTGCGGCAGCGCGGCCTTGGCCGCGACGAAATGGGCGCGCACGTTGATCGCGTAGCTGGCATCGAGGCCGCTCGCCGGCACCTGCTCCAGCGTGCCTTCGACCTGGATGCCGGCGTGGTTGTGCAGGATGTCGATGCGGCCATATGCCTTTGCGGTCTGCTCGATCAGGCGCTCAATCTCGGCGTCGCTAGTGACATCGAGCTTGTGCGCCGTGGCCCGGCCGCCGGCATCGCGGATGCGCCGCGCGGTTTCCTCCGCGCGCTCGGCAACCAGGTCGGTGGCGATGACGACGGCCCCTTCGCGTCCCATGATCTCCGCGCCGCCGCGCCCGATG
>DATFDU010000175.1:0-2437 GCA_035251915.1 Dongiaceae bacterium
GCAGGATGAAGATGAAGCTCGGCACGATGGCGGACGTGCCAAGCGCCGAGATGAAGCCCCATTCCGATCCGGTGGACGTCACGAAAGTCGAAATCTTCACTGGCAGCGTTCGTATCGAGTTGGTGAGAAACAGCGAAAGCAAGAATTCGGTCCAGGAGAATATGAAACACAGCACGGCGGTCGCCGCGACGCCGCCGGTCACCATCGGCAGCACGACCTTGCGGAATATCTGGAAGCGGGTGGCGCCGTCGAGCATGGCGGCCTCGTCGATCTCCACCGGCACGTCGTCGAAGAACGATTTCATCATCAGCACCGCCAGCGGCACATTGATGAGGGTATGGATGAAGATAAGGCCGAGCAGCGTGTCGCGCAGCCCCATGAAGTGGAACATGAAGACCACCGGCACGATAATCGCGATCGGCGGCACGAACCGCTGCGACAGGATCCAATTGAGATAGGTCTGCTGCCCACGGAATTTCATGCGCGACAGGGCGTAGGCGGCGGTCACGCCGGCGAACACCGTCAGGATCGTGGAGCCGATGGCAACGATGAGCGAATCGATGATGGTCTGCCGGGAATCGTACGAGCTGGCGCCGCCGACGCCGAAGGTGCTGCCGGACTCGATCGCCAGCTCGGCCCGCGACTTGCCCATCAGCACCACCTGGTAGTTGACCAGGGTCGGCTCGAAGTCGAAGAACACCACCTCGTCCTTGTTGAAGATCGCCGAGGTCGGCTTGAACGACGTCAGGCCCCACCAGAACAGCGGAAACATGAAGACCGCGACCACGAGGATGGCGGTGACGTCACGCAGCAGGCGCAGGGCGAGCGACCGCTTCATCAGAACCTCACCTTGAAGATCTTGATGAAGATGGTCGATGTCACCAGCAGCAGGATCAGCGTCAACAGCGCGATGGTTGAGGCATAGGGGAAATCGGCATTCTTGAAATAGATCGTGCCGGCATAGGCCGTCAGGGTTTCGGTCGCCGTGCCCGGCCCGCCCTCGGTCATGACCTTGATGTAGTCATAGATGCGGAACAGGTCGACGCCGCGGATCAGCACTGCCAGCGCGATGATGCGGGAGAGCATCGGCAGCGTGAGCCTGAAGAACGCCTGGACCGCATTGGCGCCGTCAATCGCCGCCGCCTCGAACGGCTCCTTGGGCAAGGCGCGAAGACCTGCCATCATGATCAGCACCATAAACGGCGTCCATTGCCAGACGTCGGCCAGCAGGATTCCGAACATGGCGCTGCTCGACGTGGCGAGGATCGGATAGGCCGGCGACCACAGCCCGAGCGCATAAAGCGTCCGGCTCAGCACGCCGAACGAGCCGTCCAGCATCAGCAGGAACATCATGCCGGTGACCGCCGGCGGCACCACCAGCGGCAGGGTCATGAGCGCGCGCAGCACGCCGTAGCCTTTGCGATCCGAATCCAGCAGCAGCGCGATCGCCAGGCCCAGCATCAGCTCGATCACGATGGCAACGCCGGTATAGAGGTAGGTGTGGCCGATCGCCCCCCACACCCGCTCGTCGCCAAAGATCTTCAGCCAGTTCCAGTCCGGATCGAACACGCTGATGCGCTTGACCGGGTTGCGCTTGTGCAGGGAAAGCCACAGGGCATAGAGCAGCGGATAGACGCCGAACGCGATCAGCACCGCCGTCACCGGGAACAGCCACGGCAGCGGATGCTCCGAGCTCAGAATGTGGCGCAGGCTGGCGCGCAACGGCCGCCGCTCTCCGGCCGTTCCAGCCATGGCGATCTGCGCCCGCTCGGCCACTCAGTGCTCCTGCCGGGTCGGGGTGATGCAGATCTCCTGGATCAGGACATTCTGCGGCAGCTTGTAGGCGAACAGGATCGACTGCGCGACATGCTCCGCGGCGATGCCGCCGCCCATCTTCGCCTTGTTGGCCCGGTAGTTCGCCAGGGTCGCCTTGTCGGTCACGTGATCCAGCACCTCGGTCTCGATCACGCCCGGCGAGATCACGATGACCCGCACGTCGTGCGGTGCCAGGTGCTGGCGCAGGCTGTCCGACATGCCATGCACGAAGTATTTGGTGCCGCAATAGACCGTGTGGTCCGGATAGACCTTGCGGCCGGCGATCGAGCTCATCTGGACAATGGTGCCGCGGCGCCGTGCGATCATGCCGTCCATGACGGCGTGGACGCCGTTCATCACGCCGTTCACGTTGATGTCGATCATCTCGTCCCACTCGGCGGGATCCTGCCTGGTGATGTCGCCGAGCCGGGCGATGCCGGCATTGTTGAACAGGCAGTCCGCCGGGCCGTATTTCTCCTCGGCATCCTTGACGGCGTTGGCGACCGCTTCGCGGTCGCGCACGTCGACCACGCGGCACATCGCATTCGGCAGACCGAGCGCCTTCATGCGGTCGATGCGCCGCGCCAGCAGAAGCTGGGGGTGACCCTCGGCGGCAAAGGCC
>DATFDU010000176.1:0-9145 GCA_035251915.1 Dongiaceae bacterium
TGGCGGCGCGCGGCGCCAACGACGGCCTGTGGGACTGGGACCTGACCGAGGACCGCACCTATTTCTCCCCGCGGCTCTACGAGATCCTCGGCCTGCCGGAAGGCACCCTCGCCTCGCCCAAGGCGTTCGCGCGGCAGCTGAGGCCGAAGGACGCGGTGGTGTGGCGCAAATACCTCGCGCACTGCCTCTCCGAGCGGCGGCGCAAGTTCGAGTTCGAGGCGCGCCTCAGGGCAACCGAGGGGCGCGGCGCCGCCGAGCAGCAGCGCTGGGTGGTGATCCGCGGCCTCATCGTCTACGAGCACGGCGCCGCCACCCGCCTGGTCGGCTCGCTGCGCGACATCACCGACCGCAAGAACGTGGAGATCGACCTGCGCGCCAGCGAGACCCGCGTGCGCGCCATCCTCGATACCGCGTTCGACGCCATCATCACGATCGACCAGAGCGGCCGCATCGTCGAGTTCAACAACGCCGCGACCCGCATCTTCGGCCACGCCCGCGGCGATGCGATCGGCAAGACCCTGGCCGACCTGATCGTGCCGCCGATCTATCGCGCCGCGCACGAGGCCGGGCTCAAGCGCTATCTCGAGACCGGCCAGCACTCGGTGCTCAACCGCCTGGTGGAGGTCGAGGCGCTGCGCGCCGACGGCAGCCATATCCCGGTCGAGCTCTCGATCACGGAGGTCCCGGTCGCCGGCGGCCGCCTGTTCACCGCCATGTTGCGCGACATCTCGGAGCGCAAGCAGTTCCAGTCCCAGCTCGCCCTGGCGGAACGCCAGCGCGCCCAGCTGACGCGGCACTTCTCGCCCAACATGGTCGAGGAGCTGATGCAGGCGGGCGGGCGCATCGGCAGCGCCCGCACCCAGCCGATGGCGGTGCTGTTCTCCGACCTCTACGACTACACCGAGATGAGCGCCGAGATGTCGGGCGAGCAGGTGATCGCCCTGCTGCGCGACTTCCACGCCATCGTCGAGGACGCGGTGTTCAACCACGGCGGCACTCTCGACAAGTATATCGGCGACGGCGTGATGGCGACCTTCGGCACGCCGACGCCGGGACCGATGGACGCCACCAACGCCATCGCCGCCACCCGCCAGATCCTGCGCGAACTGGCGCGCTGGAACCAGCAGCGCGACGCCAAGGGCGAGCGCCGCATCCGCATCGGCGTCGGCCTGCATTTCGGTCTTGCGACCCTGGGGGATGTCGGCACCGACCAGCGCTTTGAGCTGACCGTGGTCGGCGACACCATCAACATCGCCAGCCGCATCGAGCAGTTGAGCCGCCTGGTGCGCACCGCCGTGGTGGCGAGCGACGACCTGATGCAGCAGGCGATCTCAGAATGCGGCCGGGAAGCGGTCGAAGGGTTCCGCGATTTGGGCGCCCATCGCGTCCGCGGCCGCCAGGCGCTGATCCGCCTGTGGGGCCTGAGCGCGGAGTCGCAGCGGCCTTAGCGCCTCCACTCCGTTAGCGGCACCTCGTTCATCGCAACCAAATCGTCCTTCAGCGCTTTATGCTTCTGACGCTTGTTGCGGACAGCAGGCGAACGGGAGCGCGCGGGATGGTTGAAGCGAGGACGGCCGTACGCGGGACAGCGTGGGCGATCTACGCGGTGCTGGTGCTCGAGATCCTGTTCCTGATCAGCCCCCTGGCGCCGCTGTTCTACGCCTTCTACGGGCCGTTCCTGCGATTCCTGGAGCGCCATCCGGAAACCGCCTGGCTCACCCAGTTCTTCCTGCCGCACATCTCGGTCACCGCCAACCCCGTCCTCAATGTCCTTCAGCCGCTGGGTTGGGCGCTGCTGGCGGCAGGGACCGCGTTCTTCCTCTGGAGCGCCGTGCCGCTCTACTGGTCGATGCTGGTGCGCCGCGGCCAGGTGGTGGGCGGCCTCTATAACGTCATCCGGCATCCGCAATATGTCGGCCTCGCCATCATGGGGTTCGGCGTGCTCCTGGTGTGGCCGCGATTCCTGGTCCTCGTCAGCCTCATCGTGATGCTTGGGCTTTATCGGGTGTTCGCGGGGACGGAAGAATCGCAATGCCTGGCGCGCTTCGGCGATAGCTACCGCGCCTATATGGCGCGGACGGGGCGGTTCCTGCCGCACGCGTTATCCAGGCGTCTGCCGCGCCTGCTGCCGCCCGCGGGGCCGAGCCGGGTGCTGGTCGGCATCGCGATCTTCGCCGCGACGCTGGGGCTTTCGATCGGCATCGCATTCCTGCTGCGCAACTATGCCCTCACGCAGGTGGCGGCGCTCTATCGCAACAACGAGACCATCCTTTCCCCGGCCCGCTTGACCCAACAGGAACTCGAGACCGCCTATCGCACAGCGGTTGCGGACTCGGCCGTCCGGGCCGCGCTCGACGCGGCGCCGGCAGGCAACCGGCTCATCTACATCGTTCCGGAGACCTGGGACCTGCCGCCGGTCGAGGAACGGCCGGCCGCAGCCGGCGTCCCGCGCGAACCGGACAAATTCGATCGCAGCCGCTTCAAGCTGCTGTTCGCGCGTGCGCGCAGCCATGATCCGGACGCGACCGGTCCGGATGTCGTGAAGGACGCCTACGGCCTCGATCCGATCATCGTCGCCCGCGTCGATGCCGCAGCCCGGCACGTGATCGTCGAGCGGCCGCCGGCCCACGTCCGCTGGGGCGACATCCCGATCCCGATCTATTGAAACGCGCGCGCTCAGTAGTCCGGCCGCAAGCCCAGCGGCGCGTGGCTCAGCAGCTCGTAGCCGGTTTCCGTCACCAGCACCTGCTGCTCCAGCTTGACGCACTCCTTGCCGCCGGCGGCGCCGATCAGCGCTTCGACGCAGATGGTCATGCCGGCCTGCAATTCCCCTTCGAAGCCCCAGCGCTGCCAGTCCTGCGGGTAGACCGCGAACGGATACTCGTCGGCGAGGCCGACGCCGTGCATGATGCAGGAATAGCGCCGCGCCACGAACTCCTCCGGCAGGGGGAAGCTCTTTTCGCAGAATTCCCGCAACGAGAGCCCCGCCTTCACCAGATCGAGATTGTGGTGGAGGTTGTCGAGCGCCACCCCGTACAGCCGCCGCTGCTCGTCGCTCGGCCGCACGTCGCCGGCGACCCAGGTGCGGCTAACATCGGCGCAATAGCCGTTGGGGCCGATCAGGTCGGTGTCGAAGGCGACGATGTCGCCCGTCCGGATCACCCGGTCGGAGCATTCCTGGAACCAGGGGTTGGTGCGCTCGCCGGAGGTCAGCAGCCGGCACTCGATCCACTCGCCGCCCCTGGCAATGTTGGTGGCATGCAGGTGCGCCCACAGCTCGTTCTCGGTCATGCCCGGCTTGAGCGCGCGCCACATCGCCTCGATGCCGGCCTCGCAGGCGGCGATCGCCTCCTTCATCGCGAGCACTTCATCGGCGTTCTTGATGGTGCGGGCCCATTCCATCAGCTCTTCGCCATCGGCGATGACGACGCCTTCGCGCTCCAGGGCATGGGCGCCCGGCGGGTCGAGCTTGTCGACAGCGAGGCGCTGGTTGCCGCCGCCGTGCTGGCGCACCAGGCCGGCGATGTCCTTGGCAAAGTTGCCGATATACTCGCCGTGCCGCACTCCGTTGGTGAAATAGGTGTGCGGGAAGGCGGTGCGGGTTTCGCCGATCAGCTCATACCCGTCGCTCAGATGGCGGGCGCAGCCATAGTCGAACAGGATCACTGGCCCTTCGGTCGCGACATAGACGTAGCGGCATTTGTTGTGGAGCGCCCACACCTGCATGTTGGCGACATCGGTGGCGTGGCGGATGTTGCAGGGATCGAACAGCAGCGCCCCGCCATAGTCGCGCTGGCGCAGCTGCCGGCGGATGCGGTCCAGCCGGTAGCGGCGCAGGCTGGTGCGGTCGACCTTGCTGTGGTGGTAGGCGGTCATTCCGGATTCCCCCCGCCCCCGACGTTAGGCGGTGGACTGGCAGCTTGCCACATGAGAAATCCGCAAGCGCGGCAGACCTCGGCCGCACCGCGCCGCCGGGACTGGTTCGGCCCGCCCGGGGCCACTTCCCATGACGGCAGCGGGGATTTGTCGCTGTCGATTAAGCGGGTGTCGTGATTGACGCTTTCCCCCTCCCCCGATAACGTAACAATAATCGACTAAGTCGCCGCGCCACAAAGAAAGCGCGGGCCCGAGAGACGTCGCCGAATCCGGTCTGACAGGGACCCATTCGCGTCATCGGACGATCGAATTCGGCGGATCAACCAACCACTACAGGGAGGGTACTAATATGCGTTCAGGTTCCGGCGGCAAGGACCGCCACCATCCAGCCATTCCGCGCCTGGTCGATGCGCTCGAGCAGCGCCAGCTCGACCGGCGCGAGTTCCTGCGCACGGCAACCCTGCTCGGCATGGCGGCGCCGGTCGCTTATGGCGTCGCCGGCAAGGTGCTGGGCGAGCCGTTCGTGAAGTCGGCCCAGGCCCAGGCGACGAAGGGCGGCATCCTCCGCGTCGGCATCCGCGTGCCCGCGGTCGACAACCCGCACACCTTCTCGTGGGTGTACGATTCCAACATCGTGCGCCAGTGCAACGACTATCTCAGCCGCACCCAGCCCGACGGCGTGACGGTTCCGTCCCTGCTCGAGAGCTGGTCGCCGAGCGATGACCTCAAAGTCTGGACCCTGAAGCTGCGGTCCGGCGTGAAGTGGTCGAACGGAGAAGACCTGGTCGCCGACCATGTCGTCTGGAACATCCAGCGCTGGCTCGATCCCGATGTGGGTTCCTCGGTGCTCGGCCTGTTCAAGGGCTTCATGCTCAAGGACGTCGATACCGGCCAGAAGAACGAGGACGGCTCGCCCAAGATGTCGACCGAGCTGTGGGACGCCAATGCGATCGAGAAGGTCGACGACCACACGATCAGGCTGAACGGCAACGCGTCGCAGCTCGCGATTCCGGAGAACCTGTTCCACTATCCCGCCTTCATCCTGCATCCGAAGGACGAAGGCAAATGGGGCGTCGGCGCGATCGGCACCGGCGCCTACGAGCCGACCGAGGTCGAGGTCGGCAAGAAGGTGGTCCTGAAGCGCCGCGGTTCCTACTGGAAGGAAGGCGGCTATCTCGACGAGATCCACTTCATCGATCTCGGCGACGATCAGGCGACCAAGCTGGCGGCGCTCGCCTCCAAGCAGGTCGACGGCCTCTATGACGCCGACCTCAAGATCTACGAGAGCATCAAGAAGCTGCCGGGCATCGAGATCCACCAGATCACGACGGCGCAGACCGGCGTCGCCCGCATGAAGGTCGGCGCGGAGCCCTTCCAGGATCCGAAGGTCCGCAAGGCCATGAAGCTGGCGATCGACAGCCCGAGCATCCTCAAGATCGCCTACCGCGATCTCGGCGCCCCGGGCGACCACCACCACGTCTGCCCGGTCCATCCGGACTACGCGGAAGTGCCGGTGATGAAGCGCGACGTCGAGGCGGCGAAGAAGCTGCTGGCCGAGGCCGGTCATCCGGACGGCATCGAGGTCGAGTTGCACTGCAAGAAGGATCCGGACTGGGAGCCGACGGCTTGCCAGGCGATGGTCGAGCAGTGGGCCGAAGCCGGCATCAACGTGAAGCTCAACGTCATGCCGGGCGCCCAGTATTGGGACGTCTGGACCAAGGTGCCGTTCGGCTTCACCACCTGGACGCACCGTCCGCTCGCCATCATGGTGCTCGGTCTCGCCTACCGGACCGGCGTGCCATGGAACGAGAGCGACTATTCCAACCCGAAGTTCGACGAGCTGCTGACCAAGGCGGAAGGCATCATCGATCTCGAGGAGCGCAAGAAGGTCGTGAGGGAGCTGGAGCTCATCATGCAGGAGGACGGCACCATCGTCCAACCGCTGTGGCGCGCCAGCTACCAGCCCTTCACCAACAAGCTGAAGGGCTACCACCCGCACCCGACGGAGTACTACTTCTTCGAGGACGTGTGGTTGGAAGCGTAAGCTTCATCTCGCGCACCTAAGCGCGAACGGCGGCCCGCAAGGGCCGCCGTTTTTGTTTGGGCATTTGTCGCAGCGCCAGCGCCGTCTCTCCCACCGTCATCCCGACCCTGAGCCGGGATCCACTTTTCCGCCGCACGAGCGGTTGACCATAGACCAGGGTCCAAGATCGCGGTGAGCGATTGCCTCGGGTGGTGGCAACGAGCCTCGCCAAGTCCTATTGACCTCTTGGACGAATAATCAAGCGAAACTCAGTCGCAATCCAAGGTCGGCAGAAGGACTTCCGGCCACCTTCCCGGCATCCTCCGCCCACTCGAACACTCAATCGGCCGGAGGGCCAGTCAGGTCAGCAGGAGGCAAACATGAACATGGACATCACCTCACAAACCGGTAGATCGAGGCCAGAGGAGTTGGTTCCGTCGCGCTATGCGCTGCGGGTCGGCGAGATTGACGTGCTGGTGGTCAGCGATGGAGTGCTACCTCTGCCAACCTCGACGTTGGCCACCAATGCCGACCCAGCCATCCGCGCGGCCTGGCTTCAGGACATGTTCCTGCCGCCGGACTCGTTCGATTGGCCGCTGAACGTGCTCGTGGTGCGCAGCGGCGACCAAACCATACTCGTCGATGCCGGGCTGGGGGGACAGTTCCCCGGCTTCCCGCGGGCCGGGCAGTTCCCCAAGCGGCTGGAAGCCGCCGGCATCGATCTGGCGTCCGTGACCGACGTGGTGGTGACCCACATGCATATGGACCATGTTGGCGGGCTGCTCGTCGACGACGTGAAGAAGCGGTTGCGTCCGGATCTGCGGGTCCACGTGGCCGCCGCCGAAGTGGCATTCTGGACGGCGCCCGATTTCTCCCACACCTCCATGCCGGGCCCGGTGCCGGGCGTGCTTCGGTCGACCGCCAGGCGGTTCGCGAACGAGTATCAGAGTCAAGTGCGGATCTTCGAAGAGGAGCATGAGGTGGCGCCGGGCGTGCTCGTCCGGCGCACTGGCGGCCACACCCCCGGGCACAGCGTGGTCCGCCTGACCTCCGGCGGCGACCGGCTGACCTTCCTCGGCGACGCCATCTTCCCGGTCGGCTTCGACCACCCAGATTGGCACAACGGCTTTGAACACGATCCCGAGGAGTCGGTTCGCGTTCGGGTCCGTCTTTTGCGGGAGGCGGCGGCGACCGGCGAGCTGCTGGTGGCCACTCACCTGCCGTTCCCGTCCGTCGGCCGGGTGGCGGTCGATGGCGACGCCTTTCGTTGGGTAGCCGCCTTCTGGGACTACTGACCCGCATCACAGAGCGAGGCGACGGTGAGTGCTCCGACGGGGCACTCATCGCGCTTTCGATGGCGGTGGAATCGGTTCGATAATTTAGAAACATGATACTTGCTTTATTCGGCGATCGCCTGCACCATGGATGCCTGGGCCTAGCAGCAAGGACATCCAGCCATGTTGCCCTGCCGTCACGCCTTCGTGCCCTACGCGGAAGCAACGCAACGCCCCAACATCGTTGTCGACGGGGCTGCGAACAAAACCAGCGTGCTGACATTGTCGCATTGGCCGAGGAGCGGCACGCCCTGGCCGCTCAAGGCCGATACTTCTGTCGAGATCGTGTTCAACTACCTTGACAACTCCGCATGGCATCATGACGTGCCGGCGGTCACCAACAATCACTTCGACGAGGATGGGCTGATCGGGCTCTATTGCCTGATCGAGCCGGAGCAAGCGCTGCGGCGGCGGTCGCTGCTGATCGACGCCGCGCATGCCGGGGACTTCACCGCATGCCGGTCGAGGGAAGGCGCGCGCCTCGCTTTCGCGATCTCGCGCCTTGCCGACCGCGCGCTTTCGCCGTGGAGCGGCGAACGCTTTCCGGAGGATTATTCGGACTATTGCACCTTCGTGTTCTCGCGGCTGCTGGCGCAGCTCGGCGCGCTGGCCGAGGATATCGAGGGGCACCGCACGCTCTGGGCCGACGAGGATGCGCTGCTGGACACCAGCGAGCGCGCGATCGCCGCGGGAGAGGCGACGATCGAGGAGTTCGCCGATGTCGACCTTGCGGTCGTGCGTGTGCCGGCCGACTGGCCCGACCGTCCAGCTCATAGCTATGCACCGCATCTCGGCGTGCCGATCCATCGCATAGCGGCCTACAATCGCACGTCGTGCAATCGCGTCGCGACCCTGTGCGGCGATCGCATCGGCTTCACCTACCGCTATGAAAGCTGGGTGCAGATGGCGCGCCATCGACCACCGCAGCGCATCGATCTCTCGCCGTTGGCGACCCAGCTGTCCGAAGCGGATCGTGCCGCGTGGCGCTTCGACGGCGTCGATGAGATCACGCCTTTCCTGCGTCCGGAAGGCGGCCGCAGCGATCTTGATCACGATCGCTTCATGGAACTACTGATCGACGCGCTTCGGAACGGCCACGGAGCCTGGAATCCGTACGACTAGACCACCACGCCCACGGCGTCAGCGCAATGCCGATCAAAGCCGGCATCGATACGGCCGGAAAATCCCGCACCAGGACCGACGGCGAACAGATGCCGACCGCCACTTCCCACACATGGAAGAACGCATGGGCAATCAGCCACAGGGTCGCGATGCCCCACAATTCGATGCGGCCCGCCGGCTTCCACATGCCGATGCCGAACGCCACGCCGATGAACAGCTGGATGATGCCGATGTCCCGGATGAAATGCTGATTGAAGAACCCGGTATCGGTGACGCCAGGAACCAGGTTGTACCACGGCTCCGGAGCCACCAGCATGAACAGGCCGTTGGCCGACAGGAACAAGGTGTTGAACGCGACCATCACGAATACCAGGATCAGGATGGCGCGCTGTTCGATTGTGTTCATGATCGTCGCCCTTTCACTGCTGCATGAATGACTGCACCGTCAACACACCACTGACCGGTCACGAGATCCCAAGCCCGCCATCGATGGTGATCACCTGCCCGGTGACCCATTCTGAGGCTGGATCGGCGAGCGCTACGATCCAGCGCGCAACATCCTCCGGCACGCCGCGGCGCCCGAGCGGGATCTGCTCGCGCTCGCGCTCCTTGACCGCCTGGGCCTGCTCGGGAGAGAGCCCCATCATCGCTGTCAACGCCCCGGTCTCGGTAGGGCCGGCCGCGACCGCGTTGACGCGCACCCCTTGCGGCGCAAGCTCGAGCGCCCAGCAGCGCGTCAAGTGATCCAGCGCGGCCTTGCTCGCGGCATAGTGGGACAACCCCGCGGCCG
>DATFDU010000177.1:0-11862 GCA_035251915.1 Dongiaceae bacterium
CGCCAGCATCTCGTAATAGGTCTCCGGCGGCGGGGCCATCAGCTCGACGTTGCCGGCGCGCAGGCGGCGCACGGTCTCGTAGATGTTGGTGGTGGACATCGCGATGTGCTGGATGCCCTCGCCCTTGTATTCGCGCAGATATTCCTCGATCTGCGATTTGTCGTCGGAGGATTCGTTGATCGGAATGCGGATCTTGCCGTCGGGCGAGGTCATGGCGCGGGACTTTAGACCCGTCAGCTTGCCCTCGATGTCGAAGTAGCGGATCTCGCGGAAGTTGAAGAGCGTCTCGTAGAATTGCGCCCAGTGATCCATGCGGCCGCGATAGACGTTGTTGGTGAGATGATCGATCTCCACCAGGCCGGCGCCTTCCGGATGCTGGTCCGCACCTTTGATCGGCTTGAAATCGATATCGTAGATCGAGCCGGTGTCGTCATAGCGGTCGATGAAAAAGATCCGGCTGCCGCCGATCGCCTCGATGCCAGGCAGCGCCAGCTCCATCGGGCCTGGCTCGTTGATCAGCGCCTTGGCGCCCAGTTCCTGCGCGCGGGCCATCGCCTTGCCCGCATCGTCGACGCGGATCGCGATGGCGCAGACGGAGGGGCCGTGCTGGTCGCGGAAGTTCTTGGGGAAGCCCTTGCCCTCGCCGTTCAGGATGAAATTGATCCCGCCCTGGCGGAACAGGGTGACGTTCTTGGAACGGTGCATGGCGACGGGCGCGAAGCCCAGGGATTGGAACACCCGGGTCAGGGCGGAGGCGTCGGGTCCAGTGAACTCGACGAACTCGAAACCACGGGTCCCCATCGGGTTGAAGCTCTTGTCGGCTGCCATCACGCAGGCTCCTCGAATGCCTTAATTCACATGGGAATATTCTAGTGCATTTGCCATGCGATTTTTGTGTATTCTGCTGTAAACTTGTGAACGACTTCACAAGAAACACGCAGGAACCGCCGGATTGACGCATGGTTGATGCATCGGGCCTGGATGGGTTCGACCTCAAGCTGCTGGCCGAGCTGCAGACGGACGGACGGCTGACCAATGCCGAGCTGGGGGAGCGGGTGCATCTGTCGGCTTCCCAGGCCTCGCGGCGGGTGCAGCGGCTGATCGACGAGGGCTTTATCGAGCGCTTCCAGGCGGTGCTGAGCCGGCAGAAGCTGGGGCTCGGCCTCACCGTCTATTGCATGGTCACGCTCAAGATCCACGCTGGCGATTCCATGCTGGCGTTCCACGAGCGGGTGCGCAGCCTGCCGGAGGTGATGGAATGCCAGTCCCTGACCGGGGAAGCGGACTATGTGCTGAAGATCGTGGTGGCCGATCTGAAGCGGTTCTCCGACTTCATGTCGGAGCATCTGATGAAGGCGCCCGAAGTGGCCAACATCCGGTCCTCCGTGGTGCTGGAAAGCATAAAAGAAACAGGGGCTTACCCCCTCGAGGGAAGGCCGCGCCGCTAGGCCCCGGCGCAGTCAGCCGCATTGACTTGAGGCGGCACAATGTCTATACACCCGCGGCAATTTGCGAAGCATTTGGAAATCAAGGGAGTTTTGTCGTGAAGCGCACTTATCAGCCGAGCGCTCTGGTCCGCAAGCGCCGCCACGGCTTCCGCACGCGCTCGGCGACGGTCGGTGGCCGCAAGGTGTTGGCCAACCGGCGCCGCCAGGGCCGCAAGCGCCTCAGCGCCTGAGCGTTGATCCGTGATCGGCCGCCTGAAGCGGCGGGCCGAATTCCTGCAGGTGGCGGCGGCAAATCGCAAGTGGGTCGCCCCCGGATTGATCCTTCAGGTCCGCCGCCAGCCTTCCCCCGAATCACAGACCGATGACGCGCCGCGTGCCGCGCGGCTCGAGCCTGTACGCGTCGGCTTCACCGCCAGCCGCAAGGTCGGCAACGCCGTGGCGCGCAACCGGGCCCGCCGGCGCCTGCGCGCCGTGGCGCGCGACGTGCTGAGCCACGCCGAGCCCGGCAACGATTTCGTGCTGATCGCACGGCCGGCCACCGTGGATCGCGACTACCAGGCACTGGTCACTGATCTGGTCGCGGGACTGAAGCGGCTGAAGCTCTACCGGAGCGAGCCGCGATGACGATCCTGCGCGCCGCCTTGATCGCGCCGATCCGGTTCTATCAGTGGACCTTGTCGCCGCTGGTCGGCTTCAACTGCCGCTATGCGCCGAGCTGCTCGGCCTACGCGATCGAGGCGATCGCGACGCACGGCGCGCTGCGCGGCCTGTGGCTTGCGCTGCGGCGGATCCTGCGTTGCCACCCGTGGGGCGGCTCCGGCTACGACCCGGTGCCGGCCTTGCCTCGCGATTGTCATCACCATCATTCCCACTGAGACCGGCGCGGAGCCGCGCCCAACGACGAAGATTCCGAAGCGCCATGGAAAACAAGAACGTCCTCATCGCCATTGTCCTGTCCGCTGCGATCCTGATCGCCTGGACGGTGTTCGTCCAAGGCCCGCAGCTGGAGCAGCAGCAGGCGGCCCAACAGGCGCAAGTCGAGGCGCAGCAGAAGCAGGCGCAGCAGCCGGCCGCGCAACCGGCGCAGCAGGACGCGTCTCGCACCGTGGTGAGTCGCGAGGAGGCGCTGGCACAGAGCGCGCGGGTCACGGTCGACAACCCGCGCATCAAGGGCTCGATCAACCTCAAGGGCGCGCGGCTCGACGACCTGGTGCTCAAGGAGTATCGCGAGACGGTGGAGCCGACGAGCCCCAACATCGTGCTGCTGTCGCCGCGCGAGACCGAGCATGGCTACTATGCCGACATCGGCTGGTTCAGCGAAGCCAAGGACATCAAGCTGCCGGACAAGGACACCGTCTGGCAGGCTGACGGCACCGCGCTCGAGCCGGGCAAGCCGGTGACGCTGACCTGGGACAACGGCGAGGGCCTCACCTTCGCGCGCAAGTTCGAGGTCGATGCCGACTACATGTTCACGGTCACCGACACGGTGACCAACGCGAGCGGCCAGCCGGTCGAGCTCGCGCCCTATGGCCGCGTCGTGCGCTACGGCACGCCGGAGCATGCCAGCCAGACCTACGTGCTCCACGAGGGGCCGATCGGCGTCTTCGACGAGACGCTGAAAGAACACAGCTACGGCTCGGTCCGCGACGAGGCCGAGGACGGCGCCAAATACACCTATCCCTCGACCGGCGGCTGGATGGGCATCAGCGACAAATACTGGCTGGTGAGCCAGGTTCCGCCGCAGGACGAAGCGCTGACCGCCAACATGTTCTATGACCCGAAGGCCGATTTCTATCAGGTGGATTTTGCGTCGGCCAAGCAGCAGGTCCCCGCCGGCGGAAGCGTGACGCGCACCCAGCACCTGTTCGCCGGCGCCAAGGTCGTCAACATGCTGGACGATTACGCCGAGAAACTGAATCTGCCGCGGTTCGATCGCGCGGTCGACTTCGGCTGGTTCTTCTTCCTGACCAAGCCGCTGTTCAAGATCCTCGATTGGATCTTCCACATTGTCGGCAACTTCGGCATCGCGATCCTGTGCCTGACCGTGCTGGTGAAGCTGGCGATGTTCCCGCTCGCCAACAAGTCGTACCGCTCCATGAGCAAGATGAAGGTCCTTGGCCCCAAGATGCAGGAGCTGAAGGAGAAGTACGGCGACGACCGCGCCAAGCTCAATCAGGAGATGATGGCGATGTACAAACGGGAGAAGGTGAACCCGGCGGCGGGCTGCCTGCCCATCGTGGTGCAGATCCCGGTGTTCTACGCGCTCTACAAGGTCATCTTCGTCACCATCGAAATGCGGCACGCGCCGTTCTTCGGCTGGATCCAGGACCTTTCCGCGCCTGACCCGACCAGCATCCTCAACCTGTTCGGCCTGATCCCGTGGGACTACCACGTGCTGTTCGCGATTCCGCTGGTGGGCGTGCTGCTGCACTTCCTGTCGATCGGCGTGTGGCCGCTGATCATGGGCTTCACCATGTGGCTGCAGATGCGCCTCAATCCGACGCCGCCCGATCCGGTGCAGGCGCGCATCTTCGCGCTGATGCCGATCATCTTCACGTTCATGCTGGCGCCGTTCGCGGCCGGCCTGGTGATCTACTGGGCGTGGAACAACACGCTGTCGATCGCGCAGCAGAAGCTGATCATGTGGCGCATGGGCGTGAAGTGAACGCGAGCCCCGGCAAGGCGTCGGATGGAGCCTGGCTGTTCGCGCAGGAGTGCCTGTTCGTCGCCGGCTCGGACACGCTGGACCGGCTGCCGCCGCCCGGCTTGCCGGAAGTGGCTTTCGCCGGCCGCTCCAATGTCGGCAAGTCGAGCCTGCTCAACGCGCTGACCGGCAGAAGCCATCTGGCGCGCGTCTCCAACACGCCGGGCCGCACGCAACAGATCAACTTCTTCCAGCTCGGCGCCTATCTGATGCTGGTCGACCTGCCCGGCCACGGCTATGCACAGGTCTCGCGCTCCAAGGTCAAGGGCTGGACGCGGCTGGTGGACGCGTACATCCGCGGCCGCCCTAATCTGCGCCGCGTGTTGCTGCTGGTCGACGCCAACGTCGGCACCAAGGACGCCGACGAGACGCTGATGGATCTGATGGACGAGTCCGGCCTCTCCTACCAGATCGTGATGACCAAGGCAGACCGGCTGAAGCCGGCAGCCCTGGAGAAAATGCGCGCCAAGCTGGCAGCCCAGGTGCGCAAGCGGCCGGCTTGTCACCCGGAGATTCCGGCGACCAGCGCGGACGCCGGAACCGGCATTGCAGAATTGCGACAGGCGCTCGCGGCATTTGCCGCCTAGGTTGCTGACCGCTTGATTTCCTGGCTGGGAGTCCCCATGGTCTCCGCGCTTTTTCCTTGAGGGGATCAGGGTCACGATGTCTCAGATCAACTACACCGACACCAAGCACTGGCTGCGCACCGCGCGGACGCTGACCGACGCCCTGCCCTACATGCAGAAATATGCCGGCCGCCGCTTCGTCATCAAGTTCGGCGGCCATGCCATGGTCGACGCCGAGCTCAGCCGCGTGTTCGCGGAGGACATCGCCCTCTTGCGCCAGGTCGGCATCCTGCCGATCGTGGTCCATGGCGGCGGCCCGCAGATCAACCAGATGCTGAAGCGGCTCGGCATCGAGAGCACCTTCGTCGACGGGCTGCGCGTCACCGACGCCGCCACCGTGGAAGTGGTGGAGATGATCCTGACCGGCTCGATCAACAAGCAGATCGTGGCCGCGATCAACGCCGAGGGCGGCCATGCGGTCGGCCTCTCCGGCAAGGACGACAACCTGCTGCTGGCCAAGCCCGCGCAGCTGGTGAAGGACGGCAAGCAGGTCGACCTCGGCTTCGTCGGCGAGCCGGACAAGGTCAACCCGCGCATCATCACCTACCTGGAGCAGGCCGGCATCGTGCCGGTGATCGCGCCGGTCGGCTTCGGCCCCGACGGCAAGACCTACAACATCAATGCCGACACGGCGGCCGGCGCCATCGCCGGCGCGGTCGGCGCGGCGCGCCTGCTCGCCTTGACCGACGTGCCGGGCGTGCTCGACAAGAACGGCACGCTGATCCCCGACCTCACCGCCAGCCAGGTGCGCGCCCTCGCCGCCGACGGCACCATCTCCGGCGGCATGATCCCGAAGCTCGAGACCTGCCTGATGGCGGTCGAGCGCGGCGTCGAAGCCGCGGTCATCCTCGACGGCCGGGTGCCGCACTCGATGCTGCTGGAGATCTTCACCCCGCAGGGCGTCGGCACGCTGATCACCAAGGGGTGACGCCGCAATCGCTTGTTGAATCGCCGAGCGGGTGGATAAACTCCCTGAGGCGTTCCTCGAGGGAGGAGACGCATGGCCGACTTCTTTCTGCTGATCGTCGCGATCGCGGGCGTGTGGCTCGCAATCTATTTCTGGGTGAAGTCCATCCGGCTCAAGCGCGCCGAGTTCATCCGAACCTATCAATGGCCCCCCAGCCTGCTCGACAAGCTAGAGCAGAAGCACCCCGCCTTGACACGCAAGGACACCGCCCTGGTGTCGCGCGGCCTTCGGCAATTCTTCATCGCGCATCTGATGAGTGGCTACGGCTTCGTGTCGATGCCGTCCCAGGTGGTCGACGACCTTTGGCACGAATTCATCCTCTATACTCGCGACTACAAGCAGTTCTGCGATAGAGCGTTTGGCCGCTTCATGCATCACACGCCGGCCGTTGTCCTGGGTCCGGAGTCCGCCGAAACCAATGACGGCCTACGCCGCACCTGGTGGTTTGCCTGCAAGGACGAGAACATCGATCCGAAGCGGGCGACGCGGCTGCCGCTGCTGTTCGCTCTGGACGGCAAGCTGCAGATCCTGAACGGCTTCCGCTACGACCTCCACTGCGATCTGCTGCGCAAGGATGGGTCGTCGGCACCTACTGCGCGGCCGATCTCCTCCCTGTCCGGGTTGCAAGCGGATCAGGATGCGGCGGCGCTTCCGGAGGAAGCGACGGCGGCGATGGCGGATGCGGCGGTGGTTGTGGTGGCGGCGACTGACGGGCGCTACGCCGTCCCGAACAGCCCCAGCTGCCATTCCATCTCCGCCGGCGTCAGCGGGTAGTCGGTGCCGCCGCGTGGGTTGAGGGCAGCGGTCGGCGGGATGTGGGCGATGCGCAGCTGGAGCTGCAGCGCCTGGCGCATCGAGAGGTTGGCGCGCCACGCCAGCGCGGTCACCGCCTTCGAGCTCTTGGAGGCGAGGATCGCGGTTACGATGCTGGCCGGCAGCTTGGCATCACGCGCCAGGGCGGCGGCGACCGCATCGCGCTTGCCGGCGCCGATGGCGGCGGTGATCGCCTCCTCGCCGACCAGCGGCTTGTCCGACGCGGCCGCGCCTTCCGCTTCCAGGCGGCGCTGCACGGTCTTGGCGACATCCTTGGCCGTGGCGGCGTCGAGGTCGGGGCGCTGCTGCAGGGCTTCCAGCAGTGTGTGGCCAACGAACGCCGCCAGGCGCTTGATCGCCTTCATCGGCAGGGTCGGGCGCTCGACCAGCGGCTCGTGCCAGGCCGGGACCTTGCCGGCCTGGTCGAGGATGCGGTCGAGGGTGTCTTCGCGGATCTGCGCGCTCTTGTTCTGCAGCAGCTTGCGCACGCTGTTGGACTCGGCGCCGGGATCTGCGAGAGCAGCGACCGCAACGCCGTCGCTCAGCTTGTCGCTCAGCTGGCGGCGCTTGGCGATGGCGGTCAGCGCGCCGCGGATCGGGCCGTGAGCGATGATCTCCAGCAGATCCTCGTCGGTCAGCAGCGGCGAATGCTCGAGGATGGGGCCCGCCACCTGGATCTCGATGTCGCGCGCCAGCTTCTGGATCACCGCGACCGGCGCGTCGACCGAATCCTTCAGCGCCTCCGCCACGATCTGACGCACCTTCACCGCCTGGTCGCGCGCCAGGGTCTCCAGCACCTGGTGGCTGAGGGCGCGGATCTTCTCGCGCTCTTCCCCGGCGAATTCCGGCACCAGCGCCGTGATCTTGGCAGCGAGCCGGGCGCGCACAGACTCGTCCTGGTCGCGCGTCAGGATAAGGTCGGCGTGGCGCGGGGTCGCCCTGTTCTCCGCCACCGCGTTGCGCACGCCGGCGTCGGCATCGTCGGCCAAATAGAACAGGATCTCCGGGCGCACATCGGGCTGCTGCGCCACCTTGCGGCGCTTCCGGGCATCGGGATCGGTGGAGAGTGTCTTGGCCTGCTCGTAGTCCACGTTGCTAGTCTTCCAACACAGCGACGCCGCCCTTGGCGCCATGCTTCACCTGGTACATCGCGCGGTCGGCGAGCGCGATCAGATCGGCATCGCTCCTCTCCCGCCCCGGCCTCAGCAAGGCGATGCCGACCGAGAAGCCGACCTTCTTGTCCGAGTCCGGCGCGAAACGCTGCAACGCGGCGGCCGCGCCCGCCAGATCCTGCCCGCGCCGCAGGACCTCGGCGGCATCACCTGAATCCATCCACGCCGCGAATTCATCGCCGCCCATTCGCGCCACCAGGTCGCCGGCGCGGAATGCGCGGCGCAGCAGCTCTGCTCCCGCACGCAACGCGGCATCGCCCTGGGCGTGGCCGAAGCGGTCGTTGATCTGCTTGAAATTGTCGAAGTCGACATAGACCAGCGCGCCGCCGGTGCCGGTCGCCTTGGCATGGGCGACCACGTCCTTGAGCCGCGCCTCGAAGCCACGCCGGTTGAGCAGGCCGGTCAGCGCATCGGTCTGGCTGAGGCGCGACAGCGCCGCCTGCTCCTCCGCCTGGGCGATCGCGACGGCCAGCTGGTCGGTCAGCTCGCGCAGCAGGAACAGGTCGTCGTCCGGCCAGTCGGGCTGGTCTTCCGGCCGCCACAGCATCAGGACCCCGGCGACCCGGCCGGCCAGCTCGCCCGGCAGCACCAGCAGGCGCCGGCCGGCGGACAGCGACCGGAACGGCTGGCGGATATCGATGGCCTGACGCGCCAATTGCGGGGCGGCAATCGGCGAGCCGAACTCGGCGATCGCCTCGCCGGCTTCGCCATCGGCGACCGGGCACAGCATGGCGCCGGCGGCGCCGGTTGCCTGGGCCGCGGTCGCGACCCCCATGTCCATGGCGGCCTTCGGATCGCCGGCCTGGCGCAGGGCACGGAACAGCTGGATCAGCGAGCGCTCGCGGTGGCGGGCCTCGGCCAGGGCGACGTCGCGGTCCTGTTCCGCCGTCACGTCGCGGCAGGCGCCGCGCACGCACTGGAACTCGCCTTTGTCGTCGAAGATCGCGCGCGCCCTGAGATGCAGGCAGCGCGGGGCGCCGGCCTTGGTGCTGGCCCACACCAGCAGGCCCTCGGGCGGCGTATCGGCCTGGAAATGCCGCCCGTCCTCCGGCGACAGCACCAGGTCGACCGGATCGCTGCCCAGCAGGTCGAGGGTCTCGTGGCCCAGGGCTCCGCCGGACGTGACGAAGCTGAACAGGCCTTTGGCGTCGGTCTCCCACGCGAAGTCGCAGGCGAGCTCCAGCAACTCCTTCATCCGCTGGCGGGATTCGATCAGCGCCGCCCGCAGCGTGCCGTCGAGATCGGCGCGATCGTCGGCCGGGGCATCGTGAGGCGGGCTGGAGACGGGGCGGACCATCCTGGCACCCTGAAACCCCCGGCCTTAATACGCGGTTAAGCGTCGCTTCGACTCTTGCGCTCAAGATGTCGCGTCCGTAACGTGCCGGCCGTCTCAGCCACGGAAGTGACTACTGTCTTATGCGGCCCGCCGACGCCCAGTGCTGGATTTTCGACCTGGATAACACGCTCTACCCGGCGTCCTGCCGCCTGTTCGACCAGGTCGAGCGGCGCATCGGGGAGTATGTCCAGCAGCTGCTGAGCCTCGAGCCGGAGGCCGCCCGGGCGCTCCAGAAGCAGTATTTCCGGGATCACCAGACCACCCTCAACGGCCTCATGATCCACCACAAGATCAATCCCGGGGAGTTCCTGGAATTCGTGCACCGGATCGACGTTTCGGGCGTGCTCGCGGACCAGCGGCTGGACCAGGCGCTGGAGCGGCTGCCGGGGCGCAAGCTGATCTACACCAACGGCTCGGTGCGCCATGCGGAGAACGTCATGGGGCGCCTCGGCGTCGCGCACCACTTCGAAGGCGTGTTCGACATCGCCGAGGCGGCCTATGTGCCGAAGCCGGACATCAGCGCCTACCGTGCGCTGGTGGCGCGGCACGGCTTCGACCCGGCGCGCGCGATCATGCTGGACGACATGCCGCGCAACCTGGCGCCGGCGGCCGAACTCGGCATGACGACGGTGTGGGTGAAGACCGACGTCAGCTGGGCCCAGCCGGCGGAGCAGACCCACTACATCCACCACACCACCGAGAATCTGGCGGATTGGCTTCACGCAGCGACAAAGGACGGACCTGGCGCATGAGCACGAAGGACCTGCAGCAGATCATCGACGCGGCCTGGGAGCGGCGCGCGGAGATCAACACCGGAACCAAGGGCCAGGTGCTCGAGGCAGTGCAGGCGGCGCTCGACGGGCTGGATCGCGGCGAATACCGCGTCGCCGAGAAGCGTGACGGCACGTGGGAAACCAACCAGTGGCTGAAGAAGGCGGTGCTGCTGTCGTTCCGCCTGATCGACTCGCAGGTGATCGCCGGCGGCGGCACCTATCCTGGCCTCGGCGACGCGGGCTGGTACGACAAGGTGCCCTCGAAGTTCGCCGGCTGGACCGAAGACACGTTCCGCAAATCCGGATTCCGCGCCGTGCCCAATTGCGTGGTGCGGCGCAGCGCCTATGTGGCGCCGGGAGTCATCCTGATGCCGAGCTTCGTCAATGTCGGCGCCTATGTCGACAGCGGCACCATGGTGGATACCTGGGTGACCATCGGCTCGTGCGCGCAAATCGGCAAGAACTGCCACATCTCCGGCGGCGTCGGCATCGGCGGTGTGCTGGAGCCGGTGCAGGCGGGGCCGGTGGTGATCGAGGACAATTGCTTCATCGGCGCGCGCTCCGAGGTGGTCGAAGGCGTGGTGGTGGGCGAAGGCTCGGTCATCTCCATGGGAGTCTTCATCGGCGCCTCGACCAAGATCGTCGACCGCGCCACCGGCGAGGTCCACTACGGCAAGGTGCCGCCCTATTCCGTGGTCGTCTCGGGCGCGCTTCCAGGCAAGCCGCTCCCCAATAACGAGCCTGGCCCCAGCCTCTATTGCGCGGTGATCGTGAAGCGCGTCGACGAGAAGACGCGCTCCAAGACCTCGATCAACGAGCTGCTGCGGGATTGATGATCGATCCCATCGCCCTCGCCCAGGCGCTGATCCGCTGCCCAAGCGTGACGCCGGCGGATGCCGGCGCACTCGATGCCCTGGCGCGCGCGCTGCAGCCGGCCGGCTTCGCCTGCCGGCGCATGCCGTTCGAGGCGCCGGGGACGGCGCGGATCGACAATCTCTACGCCAAGCTCCGCGGCAAGCGGCCGGGAAGGCATTTCACCTTCGCCGGCCATAGCGACGTCGTGCCGGTCGGCCGGCGCGAAGGCTGGAGCGTCGATCCGTTCGCGGCCGAGATCATCGGCGGACGGCTCTACGGCCGCGGCGCCGCCGACATGAAGGGCGCAATCGCGGCCTTCGCCGCGGCAGCCGCGCGCTTCGTCGCCAAGACCGGCGGCGACTTCCCCGGCGCGATCTCGCTCCTCATCACCGGCGACGAAGAGGGCCCTTCGGTCAACGGCACCAAGCCGATGCTGCAGGCGCTGGCGGCCGACGGCGAGACCTTCGACGCTTGCCTGGTGGGCGAGCCGACCAACCCGAAGCGGCTGGGCGAGATGGCAAAGATCGGCCGGCGCGGCAGCTGGACCGGGCACCTCACCGTCAAGGGCGTGCAGGGCCACATCGCCTATCCGCATCTGGCGGACAATCCAACGCATCGCCTGGCGCGCATGATCGTGGCGCTGACCGAGACGCCGCTCGACCGCGGCACCGCCCATTTCGAGCCGAGCACGCTGCAGGTCTCGACCATCGATGTCGGCAACCCGGCCACCAACGTCATCCCGGCGGAAGCGCGTGCCAGCTTCAACAGCCGGTTCAACGACGGCTTCGATCCCGCGACCCTGGAAGCGGAGGTGCGCGAGCGCCTCGACCAGGTCGGCGGCACCTACGAGCTGCGCAGCGAATGCTCCGGCGTGTCGTTCGTGACGCCGCCGGGCCGGCTCAGCGACCTGGTCACGGCCGCGGTCCAGGCCGTGACCGGTCTGACACCCGCGCTGTCCACCACCGGCGGCACCTCCGACGCGCGCTTCATCAAGGACTATTGCCCGGTCATCGAGTTCGGCCTGGCGGGCGCCACCATGCACAAGGTGGACGAGAACGTCGCAATCGCGGATATTCTCCAGCTTTCGGACATCTACGAACGCATCCTCGATTCCTATTTTCATGCCCAGCTGGATTGAGTTCCGTCTCGGTTGCCGGGGTCTTTACCG
>DATFDU010000178.1:0-13127 GCA_035251915.1 Dongiaceae bacterium
ACACCGGCGGCCAAGGCCGGCTTGTCGAGCCGGCGGCTGGGGGTGAGGAAACCGGCATGCTGGCGCAGGAACGCGACGATCTCATACGCGCGCCTATCCGCGGGGTTCGTCGGCTTTGCCGTCCGGGCTCCGATGGCGCGGATGTTGGATGCACCCTTCAGATAGCCGAACGGGAACCAGTTGGCGCCGAACTGTGTGAAGGTATTGCGGAAATAGGTCAGCGCGCTGCCGATATAGCCGCCGCCGGACACGGTCGAGAGGTAATGAAACTTCTCGAATATGCTGTAGCCGTACAGCGCCTGCAGGACGCCAAGCGCGAACGATGCCGAACGGATGCCGCCACCAGACAATGCCAGGCCATAGAGCCTGGTTTCCTTGCCGACCCCGAGGTGGCTCACCTCATTGTCCTGCAGGGTCGCGAAGTTCCCTGACGCGACATAGTCTGGATTTGGCGTATTGCCGACGGACATGGACCACCCCTTGGCCGATAGGACGGAAGGAAGGCTATCCCTGGCAGCGTAAACCAATCAAGGAACTACAACTGACTGTTGAGATTTTTCCGACGCCAACCCCAGAAGGCGCGATCACCCCAAATCCAGGATCACCGCGACGTGGTCCGAGGGCTGCTTCCAGCCGCCCATGTCGCGGCGACGCCGGACGAACGCGTCGGCGTGCTAGTCTGCGGCGGCAACACCGTCGCTGTCGACCCCGACCGGAGCCAGCTAGGCCTTCGCGCGATCGCGTGCCGGGCCGATTGCCCGCGGCGTTCTTCATCCGCCATAGTGTCAGGGTCCCGTCACGATCCCGGAGCGAGATGGAGAGCATCAATTTCATCAACACGCTGCTCTTGCTTGGCGCCGTCCTGGCGATGGTCGGCATCTTCTCGAGCCTCATTGCCGAGCGGTTCGGCGCGCCGCTGCTGCTGGTCTTCCTTGTCGTCGGCATGCTGGCGGGCGAGGATGGGCCGGGCGGGCTGCATTTCAACGACTACGAACTGACCTACCTGATCGGCTCGCTGGCCCTTGCCATCATCCTGTTCGATGGCGGGTCGCGCACGCGCCTTGCCGCCTTTCGGGGGACGCTGGTGCCCTCCACTGTCCTGGCCACGATCGGCGTCGTCCTCACCGCCGCGATCGTCGGCGTCCTGGCGGCCTATGTGCTGGACCTGTCCTATGCCGAGGGCCTGCTGATCGGCGCGATGGTCGGCTCGACGGACGCGGCCGCGGTGTTCTTCCTTCTGCACTCGGGCGGGCTGGAGCTGAAGCGGCGTGTCGGCACGGTGCTGGAGATCGAGTCCGCCACCAACGACCCGATCGCCGTTCTCATGACCATCGTGCTGGTGCAGATGCTGCTCGCCGGCGCCGCCGCCAGCGGCTGGCAGATCGCCGGCGATATCGCCCTGCAGGCGCTGATCGGTACGGGCATGGGACTCGCCGGCGGGTTCGCAATCTCGTGGCTGCTCAACAAGGCGCCGCTGCCGGGCGGCCTGCATCCGGTGTTCGTGCTGACGGGCGCCGTGCTGACCTATGCCGCAGCGTCGCTGCTCCAGGGCAGCGGCCTGCTCGCGGTCTTCCTCGCCGGGCTGGTGGTGGGCAACCGGCCGATGCGCGCCTATGCCAACATCGTCAACTTCCAGGAGGCGGCGACCTGGCTGAGCCAGATCGTGATGTTCACGGTGCTCGGGCTCCTGGTCACGCCGTCGCGCCTCATCGTTTATGCCCTGCCGGCGCTCGCGATCGCCGCCTGGCTGATGCTGGTGGCGCGCCCGGCGGCGATCTGGCTGTGCCTGCTGCCGTTCCGGTTCCGCTGGCAGGAGACGACCTTCATCTCCTGGGTCGGATTGCGCGGCGCGGTCAGCATTTTCCTGGCCGCCATTCCGACCTTGTCCAACGTTCCGCATGCCGACGTCTATTTCAACATCGCCTTCGTGGTGGTGCTGGTCTCGCTCCTGGTGCAGGGCTGGAGCATCGCGCCGGCGGCGCGGTGGCTCGGCCTCGCCCTGCCGCGCAGCCGGCCGGCGGTGCGGCGCGTGGAGCTGGATCTGCCGGGACAGCTGGAATACGAGCTGGTCGGCTACCCGATCGACGAGGACAGCGCGGTGCTGCGGCCGGGCGCCCTGCCGCCCTGGGCGCGGCTGGCGCTGGTGGTGCGCGACAACGCGATCCTGATGCCGGCCGACGCAAGGCCGCTGCGCCCCGCGGATCATGCCTACTTCCTGGCTCCGCCGCATCGGGCGCGCCGCCTCGACAGCCTGTTCGCGGCGCGGAGCGCGGAAGAGGCCGAGCACGAGGTGGCAGGCGAATTCACCTTCAATGGCGCCACCCAGCTCGAGGTCGTTGCCCGGCTCTACGGCCTCGCCATTCCGCCGGAGCAGGCGAAGGCGACGGTGGCCGAGTTGTTCGCAGAGCGCTTCGATGGCAAGCCGGACCTCGGCGACCACGTGGAGGTCGGCGGCGTCCGGCTGGTGGCGCGCGACATCGTGGATGACCGTGTCACGAAGGCGGGGTTGCAGATCGACGACGACGCGGGCTCGCTCGTCACGACGCTGCTGGCGCGCCCGACGCGCCTCGCTCGGTTCTTGCAGACTCTGCGCGCCCGCCGCCGCGGCAAAAGATAGGCCAGACTCACGCGAAATCCAGGATCACCGCGACGTGGTCCGAGGGCTGCTTCCAGCTGCGCATGTCGCGGCGGATGCGGGCTGCCTTCAGGTCCTTCTGCAGGTCGGGCGTGACCCAGATGTGGTCGAGGCGGCGGCCGCGGTCGTTCCTGGTCCAGTCGGGCGAGCGGTAGCTCCACCAGGAGAACAGCTTCTCGTTCTCCGGCACGAAATGGCGCACGGCATCGACCCACTTGCCGGCGGTCTTGATGCCGGTCAGCTTCTCGACCTCGACCGGCGTGTGGCTGACGATCTTGAGCAGCTGCTTGTGCGACCACACGTCGTGCTCCAGCGGCGCGACGTTGAGATCGCCGACCATCACGGATTTCTTCCTGGTGCGGCGGGTCTTGAAGTAGCCGTGCATCTCGTCCAGGAACCGGAGCTTGTGGGCGAACTTCACGTTCTGCTTCGGATCGGGAATGTCGCCGCCGGCCGGCACGTAGAAGTTCTGCAGGTCGAGGTCGCCGCCGAGCACCACGCGGCCATGCCTGGAATCGCCCTTGTCGCACCAGTTCTGCGGATCCTTGGCCAGGAACGGCAGGCGCGACAGGATGGCGACGCCGTTGTAGCTCTTCATGCCGTGGCGCAGGATGTGGGGATAGCCCAGCGCCTTCAGCTCCTCCTCCGGAAACTCGCTGTCCTGCACCTTGATCTCCTGCAGGCAGATGACGTCGGGCTGCTCTTCCTTGACGAGGCGGCGCAGCAGGTCGAGGCGCATCCGCAGCGAGTTGATGTTCCAGGTGGCGAGACGCATGGGCTCTATTCCAGGTTCCGGTGATCGGGCGGACTCAGGGCTTTTGCTCCTGCATGGCCCGCACGTGGGCAAGGCCCGGCCGCTGGCCGAGACGGACCAGGATCACGCCATCCACGACCTGAACGGAGCCCGCCGCCGGCCATATGGGCATCTTCTCGGTCGTCGGCAACAAGGCAACGCGCGTCGCATCGTCGATCCGCTGGAAATTCGAATAGCCGAGAATGGTCATGAAATCGATGATGCGGCCCGGACTCCCGTTGTCCCACTCGAAGAATGAGCCGGACCAGGTCGAGCCGCCGACCTCCCGGAAGGCGGTGCGAAACTCGTGATCGCCGTAGAAATCGATCCGGTAGGTCTGCTTGCGGTCGAAGTCCGGTATCTCGGCGACGACGCGCTGATAGATCTGCGATGCGAGCTGCCGGTCGTGATCCAGCACCAGCCGCTTCTGCGCCTGGAAGCTGGAGAAGGTGTAGAGGGATTGCAGCGCGACAATGATGACCAGCACGATGCCGGCGCGCCGGATCCACGCGACCTGGCTGAGCGCCGCTGCCGCCGCGAAGAACCAGAACACATACGGCACCGAGACCAAAGTCCGATAAGGCAGCTTGCCGCCCGACAGCGGATGGATCGCGAACGGGATCAGCGTCATCCCCAGCATGTAGAGGATGACGAGCAGGACGACGAGCCGGCCGCGCTGCCAGGCACGCGCCGCCAGGGCGACCATCCCCAGCACGAGCAGCAGCGGGAACGTGACATAGCGGAAGCCGTAAACCGCGCGCTTGCCGCCATAAACCGCCCAATACTCGCGCAGGACCTTCTGGATCACGTCCCAAGGGGATTCGACCAGCCGCTCGGGCCGGACGAACCGGCCGGTATAGCCCGCGTGGTGGCCGATCAGCCATTGCAGGCCGTGGGCGATCAGGTAGGAGAGCACGAAGCCCGCCACCAGCATGGCCAGGACATAGGCATGCAGGAGGAGGATGTGGCGCAGCGGCAGCGCCGGCCCACGCAGAGCGCGCAGCAGGAAAATGCCGCAGCAGCCGACAGCGACCAGCAGGATGAGCGACTGATAGACGCCGATCACCCCGGCTCCCAGCAGCGCCTGCAGGGCGAACAGACCGATCAGCCTGCGACGCCCATGGCCAGGCTCCGCCATCGCGTCCGTCACGCGGCCGAACAGGAACAGGCTGAGGCAGGCCAGGAGCATCGCGACGCCGAAACTCGGCGTCGTCATGGAAAAATCGAGAATGAAGAAGAGCGCGGGGAAGGCGCTGAAGACAGTGAACAGCAGCAGCGCCCGCCAGTCCGCCAGATCGAGGTCGTGGCACTTGGCGAGGGCGATATAGCCGAGGCTCGCCAAGGCGCCGAACACGAACAGGGGAAAGAACGGCAGCACCGGCGGCGGCAGTACAAAGCGCTCGATCAGGTATATGAGCCAGCGGTCCTCCGCCACCCATAGGCCCGGATCGGTGCGCATCAGCGCCCTCTCCTCGTCGATCGACAAGGAAAATCCGGCGAGCTCGCTGAAATAGAACAGGACGAAGATCGCCCACAGGATCAGCAACGTCCGCCGGAAATCGGCGGGCTCGAACAAGCGCTTCGGCGCAGCCGCCGGACTGGAACCGAGCAGCGTCACAATGTCCCCCTTTTGAGCGGAGGCGCCCGCCCGGCGTGATGTCGGATTCGATTTTTACTGAATGCGGCGCGGCCTTGGAAGGGATGCCCCAAAAAGCGAACGCCCGGCCAGGGGAGGACCGGGCGTTCTTTTCTCCGTTGTCGGAGCCCAGGGGCGGTGGGGGAGACCGCTTCCTGGGAAAACCGCAGCCATTGCGGCTACGGCTATCTGCTCTGCTATTCTATTTGGCAATGCTTTCCGAAGTTTCAACACCGCACGGCAAGATTCCGCTCACAAAACCGCGATGCCTTGAAATCGCTGCTAAAAGTCGGAAACGCACACCACTACTGCTTTGGTCGTACATCCTTTTTCGCGGGCGGTGCACTGCAATTCTACGCTGCCGCACCAGCCCCGGACGCATGACTAGACGCGGTGCCAAGGCGCTGTTGACGGCGCGCGCGAGCAGCCGCGCCGAACGCCTTGAAAAGCGCCATGGAATCGACGTTCTCGGTGACCCGGAATTCGGGATGCCACTGCGCGCCGAGGCAGAATCCGGCGTGATCCTTGAGGCTCACCGCCTCGATGACCCCATCGTCGGCGCGGCCTTCCACCACGATGCGATCCGCCGGGCGCGCGATGCCTTGCCAGTGCAGCGAGTTCACCTGGGTCTCGGTCTTGCCGAGGATGCGCGCGAACTTGCCGCCGGGCTGGAACGTGACCTTGTGGCGCGGGCCATACATCTCCGCGTACGGCACGTTCTCCGGCGCGCGATGATCGAAGCGTCCATCGGCAACGTGGACCTGGGTGTCGAGGGTGCCGCCGAGCGCGACGTTCAGCTCCTGGAAGCCGCGGCAGATGCAGAGGATCGGCACCTGGCGCTCGATCGCGGCGCGGATCAGCGGCAGCGTGACGGCGTCGCGCCCGGGATCCTGCGGCGACTCCGCCCGGTCGGGCGCGCCGGCATAATGATGCACCGCGACATTCGACGGGCTGCCGGTGAAGAGGACCGCGTCGACCTGGTCCAGCAGCGCCGCCGGATCCAGCACCAGCCCAAGCGCCGGGAAGGACAGCGGGTAGGCGCCGGCGCCGTCGATCAGACCGGTCAGGTATTTCTCGCCGACCGTGTGATAGTTCTGGCCGTCGATCGGCTTCACGCACATCGGCACGGCGACGATCGGCGCGTCGTTGGGCAGCTTCATCGTGGCTCCGGCCCTGCTTGGCAAACTCGGCTGGAATCTAGGATGTTGCCCGCTGCCCGACAAACGCGGCCCGCGCAGCCCCCGGTTTCCGCGGATGCAGGGATCGGCGATCCGATCAGCGGGAAGTTCCCGAAATGGGAATTTTTGTTGTTCCCTTTTTGGGAATGTGCTAGCGTTCATGCCTGAAGGTGCGGGCGCAGGGGTTGGCATGCGGATCATCAGCCGACGCTGGCTGCGAGAATTCGAAAAGCTCCACTCGCCGGCACGGCCAGGACTTCAGCTCTGGTATCATATGGCGCGCGCTCGAACCTGGAGCATTCCGGCTGATGTGAAGAAGAACTATGCCAGCGCGAGCATCGTCGCCGGCAATCGCGTGGTCTTCAATATTGCCGGGAACAACTATCGGCTGGTCGTGAAATTCAACTACGGCTACGGCGTCGGCTACATCCGGTTCGTTGGCACCCATGCCGAGTATGACAAGATCGATGCCGCGACGATCTAGCCGAATGGCGCGACGCACTCTTCAAGTGAGACGGTGAATGATCAAGGTTCGTGCGATAAAGACAGAGCAAGACTACGAAATTGTCTTGGCTGAAATCGAAGCGCTGATGGACGCCGAACCGGACACGCCGGACGGCGATCGGCTGGATGTCCTGACGGCGTTGGTGGATGCCTATGAAGCGAAGCATCATCCGATCGACCTGCCCGATCCGATCGAGGCGATCAAGGTGCGGATGGAGGAGCTGGGCGTGCGCCGCAAGGACCTTGAAGCGATCATCGGCAGCAAGAGCAAAGTCTCGGAGGTGCTGTCAGGCAAGCGGCCGCTTTCGATCGCAATGATCAGAAGGCTTCACAGCGAACTCGGCATTCCAGCAGAGGTGTTGATCCAGGAGGCCGGCTCTCACGGAAAGAACGCGGCATGAATCAGAAGTCAGAAGTCAGAATTAGCCTATCCTGATAACTGACTTCCGACTTCCGACTTCTGACTTCATATTTCGGCCATGGAAAATCCCCTGCTTCAGGAGCTGCTCGCGGCCAAGGGGGCGATCGTGGCCGGTTGGATCCTGCTGGCACTGGTGGTCGAGCAGTGGCGGCCGGCGGCGCCGCCGCCGATTCACCTGGCCGGCTATGGCGCCGCCTGGTTCAAGCGCTGGGGGCGCAACCTCGGGTTCTTCATCCTGAACATCGCCCTCTCCGCCCTGTTCGTGTTGCCGGTCACCATCTGGGCGGCGCTCCATGCGCCGTGGAGCCGCGCGGCGCTGGCAGGCTGGCCCGATTGGGCCTGGCTGCCGCTCGACATCCTCCTGCTGGAGTTCTGGATCTATTGGTGGCATCGCGCCAACCATGAATGGCGATTCCTGTGGCGCTTCCACGAAGTGCATCACCGCGACCGGCATCTCGACGTGACCACCGCGCTGCGCTTCCATTTCGGCGAGGTCGCGCTGTCGGCAGTGGCGCGCGCAGTGGTGATCATGGCCTTCGCGGTTCCGCTGACCTCGGTCGTGCTGTTCGAGATCCTGGTCATCGTAGCGTCGGTGTTTCATCACTCGAACTGGCGGATTCCGCCGGCGATCGAGCGGCAGCTGGCGCGCGTCATCATCACGCCATCGCGCCACTGGGTGCATCATCACCGCGTTCGCGCCGATACCGATTCGACCTACGGCACGATCTTCAGCTTCTGGGACCGCTGGTTCGGCACCACCACGCCGACACAACGTCGGCCGCTGATGCCGCTGGGCGTCGAAGGCAAGGAGGAGCTGGGATTCGCCGGGCTGCTGCGCCGCCCGGCGCAGAGGACAGAGGACAGAGAACAGAATGAGCGGGATCAGCCGTAATCTGTTCTCTGATCTCTGTTCTCTGTCATCTGATCCGCTCCTTCTTGCGCGGGGTCGCGAACAGCGCCGGCTCGAGCGGGATGCCGAACTCGGCGTTGTAGAGGCCGACGCGGACCTCGGTGCCGGCTGGATCGGTGATGGTCCATTGCCGCAGCTCGAGCGGCTGGTCGCCGAGCTCGAGGGAGACCGAGCCGGCGTCCGGCTCGTCCGACTGAACCATCCCGATCAGGATCGAGTTGGCCGCCTTCTTGAACGACGTGACGGTGACGTCGCCGCCCAGCTCCACGTCGTCGCGCAGCAGGAACCACATCGGCGAAAGCCTCAGCGGCACCTGCTCGATGTGATTGAGCTCGGCGTCGTAATAGGACAGCAGGGTGCCGTCGGCGATCAGCAGGATCTCGGACGGCGGATCGTATTCGACCCTGAGGCGGCCCGGCCGGCGCACATAGATGCGACCGAAGGCCAGGCCCTCGCTCTCGGTGAATTGCTGGAAGCTCGCCTTCATGGTGCTGATCGAGTTGAGATAGCCCTCGACCCGGGCGATGTCGGCCTTGTCGGCGTCGGTCAGTTGGGCGGCCTGCGAGGCCTGGGCCCGTACGATGCGGGGCATGGCGAGGCCGAAGGCGGCGGCGCCGAGGAGGCCGGCGCCGGCCTGCAACAGGCCGCGGCGGCCAAGGTTGAGCGGGGGCAGCTTATGGCTTTTCATGCGATCCAATGGTCAGTTCGAACCCGGTCATGTAACGGCGAGACATATAGGAGGTTGCGCGGCCCTTTGCCACGGCCCGCGGGATCACGATCCCGCAACCGCGGGCTAACCGGTCAAGCATTTGAAATAATGTCCTTTTGAAGGCGTGCCGAGCGCCGCTTCAGGGCCCTCTTCAGGATTGCTTAACCGTCTTCTCCGATACTGCCCCGAGGCAGGCACACCAGGAAAACCCGCACCATCATGTCGCTGTCGGCTGTCTCTCCCTCAGCATCCGGCGCCCGCGGGCTGCTGTGGGACGGCCTGCGCGCCTCGCTGCGCGAGAACAGCCCGCTCATCCTGTTCGTCCTCATCTATGGCCTGGCGCCGATCGTGGTCTACAGCCAGGTCGCAATCCCGGTGGCGCCCTACCACGACATCCTGATGTCCTATGTCGGGTTCTTCGCGGCGGCGGCGGTGTCCGGCTTCGCGGCGTTCGCGCTCTGGTACCTCTGCAATTCGCGCGTCCGCAAGGTGAGGAACTTCCAGGCGGTGGCATGGCAGCGGATCCGCCACGACTTCCTGCGCCGCGAGCGCCTGCTGCTGGCGCTGCCGGTGCTGGCGTTCTGGCCGATCACCGCCAGCGGGTTCACCTACCTCAAGTCGGTCATTCCGCTGGTGCAGCCGTTCTATCTCGACCCGGCGCTGGCGGCGTGGGACCGCGCGTTGCATTTCGGCGTCGATCCCTGGCGCTATCTGCAGCCGCTGCTGGGCTATGCGCCCATCACCTATCTCATCGGCTTCGGCTATACGCTGTGGTTCCTGATCCTGCAGGCGGTGCTGGTGCTGCAGGCCGGCGCCATCGGCAACCGCAAGCGGCGCCTGCAGTTCCTGCTGACCATGGCGCTGGCCTGGGCGATGATCGGCAGCCTGATCGCCACGCTGATGAGCTCGGTCGGGCCCTGCTATTACGGCCTCGCCTTCGGCGGCGCCGATCCGTTCGCCGAGCAGGTTGCCTATCTGCGCAGCGTCGCCGCCGGCGTGGCGGAGACCATCCGCCTGCCGTTCGCCACCACGGCACTGCAGGACATGCTGTGGCAGAGCTATTCGACCGACGACTTCGGCATGGTGCGCGGCATCTCGGCGGCGCCCAGCATGCACATCGCCTCGACCTGGATCATCGCGCGTCTGGCCTGGGATATGGGCAAGGCGGAGCGCATCGCAGGCTGCGCCTTCCTCGGCTTCATCTTCATCGGTTCGATCCACCTCGGCTGGCACTACGCGATCGACGGCTACATGTCGGTCGCACTGGCGTGGGTCCTGTGGCGGCTGGTGGGATGGACGCTGAATCGTGCGGCGGTGCAGGCTTTCCTGTGGCCGACCGACGCCGACGAGGCGCGCTAGGTGCCGAGCTCGATCGATCTTTCCGCAGCGCTGCCGCCGGCACGGTCGGGCTGGCGTGCGAGCATCCTTGCCTCGCTGCGCGAGAACAGCCCGATCTACCTGCTGATCGCGCTCTATCTCATCGGCGCGGACAGCCTGTCGGCCTGGGTCGGCACGCCGCACCGCTCGTTCGACCGCATTGGAGCCAGCTATGAGGGCTACATCGCGGTCTGCACTGCGATGCTCGCCGTCGCCTTCATCATCTGGATCGTGCACGTCTCGCTGGTGCGCAGGATCTCGATCCAGACGCGCGCGGCCTGGCGCCTGGTCGGCACCGAGTTCTTCGCCAGAGAGCGCATCCTGCTGGCGCTGCCGATCCTCGCCATCTGGCCGATCCTGGCGCGCGCCTTCTCGCTGGTGAAGGCGCTGATCCCGGCAATCCATCCCTTCTCGCTCGATCCGTTCTTCCACCAGCTCGACCGCATGCTGCACTTCGGCTACGACCCATGGATGCTGCTGCAGCCGATCCTCGGCTATCCGGTCGTCACCTACGCCATCGATTTCCTCTACGCCCTGTGGCTGTTCGCGATGTATTTTGCGATCCTGCTGCAGATCACCTCGACCCGCGACCGCCGCCTGCGCGCGCAGTTCCTGATCGTGAGCGTGCTGGCCTGGACCCTGCTGGGCGGCGTGGGCGCCACTCTGCTCAGCTCTGCCGGCCCCTGCTACTACGCGCTGGTGGTCGGCGCCCCCGATCCCTATGCCGCGCAGATGGTCTATCTGCGCGAGACGGTGCAGGGCGCGGTGGTCTTCGGCAAGGAGATCAACCTGATGGCGCTCACGGTGCAGGACATGCTGTGGGACTTCCATCAAGCCGGCGATTTCGGCTTTGGCCGCGGCATCTCCGCCGCGCCCAGCATGCACGTCGGCTCGACCTGGATGATCGCACGCATGGCGCAATGCTACGGAAGGCGGGCCGCGATTGCGGGCTGGAGCTTCTTCGGAATCATCCTCATCGGGTCGGTCCACCTTGGCTGGCACTACGCGGTCGACGGCTACATTGCGATCATCGCGGTGTGGGCGCTGTGGCGCCTCACCGGCTGGTGGCTGGACCGGCCGCGGGTCAAAGCGTTCCTGTTCTCGGCGGCGCGCGCTTAGGGTCTTCGCGTTCGCGGCGCTTCCGATCTGCCTCCGGCTACATGCGCGGCCGCGCACAATCGCCGAGAGCGCGGCCGTCCGCTCAGGCAAATGGCGCATCGCTTTCCCCGGGGACCACCGGCCTGCAATGGTTGACGATCGTGCGATCGTCCGAGCTTACGGTCATGACGCCGGAGCGGATCCTGCGAGCGCTTGCAATCGACGGTGCAGACGAAAAGGCAAACGACGTCGAGCTGCAATCGACCGTCGCGGCCGCGCACAACACGACCGGCGCCCCGAGCGCCGTCGCGGAATTTCACCGATTGCCCTTGCTCTAGGGGCCGCTGCGGCCTGATCCCCAATTCCTCATTACATCTGGGCCTCAATCCCGCAAGTCCGACGGCAGCCTCGCACGCACGTGCGTCGTGGAAGGCGTGCCGGGGAATCTCAATCGAAGATCGGGGCGAACGCGCTGGCAATCGATTGCGCGCCGAAGACCGAAAGGTGATCGTCGTCCGCATAGAGCACGTGGCCATCGCGCGCTATCTCGCATCCCACGTCGCCGCACAGGCGCCCGTGCGGCCAGATCGTGCCGATCGGATAACGCTGCCCCAGATCGCTGAGCAGGGTGAGCACGAAGTGCTGACGCTGGCCGAACTCCGCCAGGGTAGGCGCGATCTCCAGGTCGCGCGCGAAGCCGAGGGAGCGCAGATAGAAATAGCGCGGCACGTCATAGCCGACCTCCGGGACCGGCCCCACCACCCAGACTCGCTTGCCGGCGGCCAGCAGTGCCGTGATCGTGCGTTCCAGTCCGGCCGCCAGCGTCGCGTGATTGTCGAGCCCGTGCTCGAGCGGCGTCTCGACCAAGGCGAGCGTGGCCGGCGGCATGCCGCTCTCATGTGCATAGTGCACGCCTTCGGACCAAAGGCCCCAGCGTGCGGCGATCACCACGTCGGCGATCGCGGGGGTTTCCACGATCATGCGAAGATAGGCTTCGCCGATCTTCCTGCACAGCGGTTGCTCGGGACGCGTCACGCCGACCAACGGCGCGCAGCCTTTCTCCCCGGCGAACCAGCCAGCCCGGCCGGCGGCGGATGCGGCCGAGCCCACGGCCGCGCGCAGCATCTCGCCATGGGAATCGCCCCACAGTACGAAGCTGGGCATGGCAGCCGCATCTCCCATCACGCACAGATTTCCGGTCGCGATCCTGGACGGAGCCGACACGTAGCAGGCTTGGCGATCGGGGTTGCGCAGCGGCTGGCTCGCGATCAGGCGCCGTGGCTCCTCGGTCATGCGTGCCGGAAAGCCGCCTTGCGCCTGCAACACCATCCCGCTCAGAAAGAGCACGAGCACGCCGGCGGCCGCGCTGCTTGCCACGTGCCGCCACGGCAGCATTGCGCCGGCCCGCCGCGCCGGCTGCTCGACGAAGCGCCAGGACAGGAGCGAGAGCAGGAAAGCGAGAGTCAGCAACGCCGCGATCTGCGCCGCACTCAGCGCTCCCAGCCCGACATAGAAGCCGAAGGCGAGCAGCGGAAAATGCCAGAGATAGAGCGAGTATGAGATCTTGCCGAGGAGCACCGCCGGCCGTGTCGCCAGGGCGCGGGCCACGATCGACGCACCGCTGCCACCGGACCAGATGATCAGGACCGCGCCAAGGGTCGGCGGTAGGGCGCCGAGGCCGGGAAACAGCGTATCCTCCGAGTAGAACACAGCCGTGCCCGCGATCAGCCCGAGCCCGCCAAGCGCGGTCCAGGTCCGCGCCGTCTGGCTGCGCAACGGCGGCAGCGCGCCCATCGCAAGCAATCCGCCGGCCAGCAGCTCCCACAGGCGCGACTGCGGCAGATAGAAGGCCGCGACCGGATCGTG
>DATFDU010000179.1:0-9710 GCA_035251915.1 Dongiaceae bacterium
GCCGGCCATGACCGACAAGACCACCCGCGATCATATCGTCGAAGCCGCCGACCACCTGTTCTACCGGCAGGGCTACGAGCACACGTCCTTCTCTGATATCGCGGATGATGTGCAGATCTCGCGCGGAAATTTCTATTACCACTTCAAGACCAAGGACGAGATCCTGGACGCGGTGATCGACGCGCGGCTCACCCACACGCAGGCGATGCTGGAGCGGTGGGAAGCGGAGGGAAAGAACCCCGCCGAGCGCATTCGCAGCTTCATCCAGATGCTGGTGGCCAACCGCGCCGACATCAAGCGCTACGGCTGTCCGGTCGGAACGCTCTGCACCGAGCTCGCGAAACTGAACCACGGCTCACGGGATGACGCCAACAAGCTCTTCACCTTGTTCCGCACCTGGCTGCGCCGGCAGTTCACGGCGCTTGGCCGTGCGCAGGACGCCGACATGCTGGCAATGCATCTGCTGGCGCGCAGCCAGGGTGTCGCGACGCTTGCGAACGCGTTTCATGACGAGAAGTTCATCCGCCAGGAAGTGAAGCTGATGTGCGACTGGCTGGAGTCGGTCTCCGCTGCTTGAACGAAGAGAGGATAATCGATGTTCGTCGTGCTGCTGAGGTTCGCGGACAAGTCCAAGGCCGGTCCGGTGATGGAGGGCCACAAGGCCTGGATCAAGCGCGGCTTCGACGACGGCGTGTTCCTGCTGGCCGGCGGCCTGCAGCCCAACCTCGGCGGCGGCATCGTCGCGCACAATACCACGTTTGCCGATCTGCAAAGCCGGGTGGGCAATGATCCGTTTGTCGCGGAGAAAGTCGTGACGGCGGAGATTCTCGAGATCGCGCCGTCGCGCGCCGACGCCCGATTGTCCTTCCTGGCGGCATAGCAATGAGCACGGTCCCGGGTCCCGACGGCAAGGCGCGCTGCCGCTGGTGCGCCATCGCGCCGGAGTTCCTGCCCTACCACGATGGCGAATGGGGTTTCCCGGTCGGCGACGACCGGCGCCTGTTCGAGAAGCTGTGCCTGGAAGGCTTCCAGTCGGGCCTCAGCTGGTGGACCATCCTCGCCAAGCGCGAGAACTTCCGCGCCGCGTTCCAACACTTCGACTTCGACAAGGTCGCGCGTTTCGGCGCGCGCGACGTCGCGCGCCTGCTCAAGGACGACGGCATCGTCCGTCATCGCGGCAAGATCGAAGCCGTCATCAACAATGCCCGGCGGGCGCGCGAGCTGGTCAAGGAGGAAGGCTCGCTCGCCGCGTATCTCTGGCGTTTCGAGCCGAAAGCCGCCGGCAAGCCGCAATCCGCCTCGACCTCCGCCGAATCGATCGCGCTCTCCAAGGACCTGAAGAAGCGCGGCTGGCAGTTCGTCGGCCCGACCACGGTCTATGCCTTCATGCAGGCCATGGGCCTGGTCAACGACCATGCCGAGGGCTGCGTGATCCGCGCCAAGGCCGAGCGCGCGCGCAAGGCCTTCAAGCGGCCGTGAGATTTTGCGCGCTTCTGCTGGCCGCTGTGATGGCGCCTTCAGATCAGAGCCAACTGCTCGGCGGTCTGCCAGCCTGCCAGGAAGACGATCAGGATTCCGATGAGCCGGAGCAGCATCGTCTCATTGAGCGTCTTGACCACGAAACCGGCGAGCGGCGCCGCAAACAGGCCGCCGACCACGAGGCCTGCAACGGCAGACAGGTGTTCCGTCAGTTCTCCTGCGTTCTCCCAACGCCCGGTCACAAGGGCCAAGACGAACGTGGCGGATACGCTGAGCGTAATGAGGAACTCGCTGATGCTGACGGTGCCCACGACGTACCGGGCCGTGCCGCCGAATCCGAGCAGACCCGTCGTGACGATCGGACCCCAGCCGCCGCCGCCCGCGGCGTCCAGGAAGCCTCCCGTGGCCCCGAGCGGCGCAACGATCGTCGGAGCCACCGGCTTGCTGGGGATCTTCCGGAACGAACGCAGTACAAGCCATGCGCCGACCAGCGCAAGATAGGCGGTTACGATCGGCTTGATCGCGTCTGCTTCCATGCCGGTCAATACATACGCTCCGGCACATCCGCCAAGAATGCCAAAGGGAGCCAGCCGCCAGAACAGCTTCCAATCGATGTTGCGGTGATGAAGATGGGAAGCACCCGCGGCCCCGGTCGTGAAAACCTCGGCTGCATGCACGGCAGCGGACGCGTGGGCTGGCGGAACACCGAAGGCGAGCAGCGTTGTTGACGAGATGACGCCATAGGCCATTCCCAAGGCGCCGTCCACCATCTGCGCGAAGAACCCGACCAGCAGAAAGAGAATGAAATCGCCCATCCAGGCTCCCGGTGCGTCCGCTTCATCCGCAAAAAAGGCGCTCCGCAATTTGTGGGGGAAGCGCCTGCTCGTGCAGTAGTTCTCAGGAAATGGATTGCCGTTCCCTGAGAACAAAGGGTCTCCTGCGTTGACAAGACAACGCGGATCAATCGCTGGGAGTTCCTTCAATTCATAGAACCTGAAGCCGCCGAGCCAATATGCTCGATATCGGGGGTGACTTCGCTGCGGAACGGACCTAGGCTGGCAACGTTGGCTCGGGCATTAGCGATTTGCGGTCCGGAGCGCGTCCTCCGATGAGCGACACCGTCGTCACCCCTGGCACCAAGATCGAGCCGAAGGTCGAGCGGCCGCGGCTGCACAAGGTGATCCTGCTCAACGACGACTACACGCCGCGCGAATTCGTGGTGGTGGTGCTGAAGGGCGAGTTCCACATGACGGAGGACCAGGCCTACAACGTCATGATCACGGCGCACAAGAAAGGCGCCTGCGTGGTGGCGGTGTTCACCCGCGATGTCGCAGAGACCAAGGCCACCCGCGCGACCGAGGCGGGGCGCGCCAAGGGCTATCCCCTGATGTTCACGACAGAGCCGGAGGAATAGGCGGGGCTACCTTTTCGGTGCGCAATGCGATGGGCGGCCGCTCGCACCGGGCGCCACCCAGACATTGACCTTCCCTCCTTCGAGTTAAGCGCGGTCCAGCAGCGCCCGCTTGCTCAGAACGTCTTCGTGATTGATGTAGCATCCCTGCAGATGACGGTGACCGGTATTGGGATCGAAGCTCTCACGCCCATGCAGAACGCGATTGTTGTCATAGGTGAACAAGTCGCCGGGCTGCAGCCTGATCGTCAGATGGTAACGAGGGTCGCGCAGCCGGCTCCAGAACAGCCCGAGCGCCTCGTAGAGCGGTCCGACCACGTCGCTCGGAACAGACATGGTAGAGCGCAGCCAGTTGTTGAAGCGGATGCGCTTGATCGTCCCTGCAGCGTCGAGGGAAATCGTCGGCGCGCTGGCGGCAATGTCGCAGGATTGATCGTGAAACCGGAACTCGAGAGGATGTGAGGCCAACAGCCGGAACGCTTCCGGCTCCTCGCGCCGAAGATCCTCGGCCACCTGAAAGCCATCGGCCAGAATCGAGCCCCCACCCACCACGTCATTCTTGATGCAGAACAGCAGTTGGTGATCGGGCGGAAACCGCCAGTTGGCGAGATCGGTGTGCAATTCGAGCGCCATCGACGTATAGGCAACGGCGTTCGGGTTCGGCATCGAGACCACATCATAGTATTCGCCGAAATTGCTGCTCCGGACAGGCCCAATGCGATGCGCCACGTCCAGGAGCTTGCCAGCGTCCGTGGGCACACCGCGGAGCAATACGATGCCCCAGCTGCACAGCGCATCCAGCCAGACGCGAAGGCCATCGTCGGTATTCATATAGTCCGCAAACTGGACGACCGGCAGGTTCCTGATGGCGCTCGCATCCCAAAGCCTGGCCTCTGGCTGGCGCTCGCGCCGAGCGTCCGCCGAATAGCAATGGTGCCGCAGCCAGCCGCTCGCGAAATGTGCAACGTGAACGCCCTTTGGCTCAATGAAGCTGATCTCCACGCAATCCAGCGCGGGCATGCTCACCGTTTGGATTTCAGGTTCCGGATGATCTATGAACTTGAAGGTTCGTTCCAAGGCTTGCGGATGTCTGCATTCGGAGCAAGGACAGTTGTCCCGCAGCCACATCGCATGGAACGTGCTCGTCCGGCTGTCGTCCCACTTGAGAGTGATGCCATCCGATGTCCACGATAAGCGGACGATGGTGCGCTCCGAGCGGTTAGGCGCGAGATCGAGCATATCAACGGACACGGCCATTTCCCGTGCCGACTTTGTGGCGTGCTGCATGTTGCCCTCCAGGCGAGGCTTGCAATCTTAGGGCGCGCGCACGTGCCGTCACAAACAATGCGTTTGTGGCCTTCCTTTAAGTTTTTCTATAAGGTCGGTTTATGAACCAGAACCGGACGCCCGTGGCCTGGCTCCGCGTCTTTGACGTGGCGGCGCGCCACCTGAGCTTCTCGGCAACCGCGGAAGAGCTCCATGTCACGCCCTCCGCGGTCAGCCAGCAGGTCCGGCTGCTGGAGCATCGCCTGGGGCAGGAGCTGTTTCACCGATTGCCGCGCGGCCTGCGATTGACCGTAGCGGGTGAAGCGCTGGTGCCGGTTTGTCGCGAATCGTTCGGGCGCCTCGATGCGGCACTCCTGGAACTGTTCGGCGAACGACAGAACGATCGGCTGGTCGTGCGGGTGGTTGCGGGGTTCGCCCGCCATTGGCTGCTGCAGCGGCTTGCGCGCTTTGCCGCCCTGAATCCGGAGCTGCCGATCCGTATCGTCGCTTCGGTTTGGGCCAGCGACCCGATCGATCCGAATGTCGAATTGGATATCCGCGTGGCTTCCGGCCCGATCCGCGGGATGTCGGCGATCCGGCTCACCGAGGACGAATTGTTCCCTGTGTGCAATCCGGCTCTGGCGAAAGGCCGGGGCGCCTTGAGGCGACCGGCCGATCTGGCCAGGCTTCCCCTGCTGCATACAATCGGATTCATGCAAGGCTGGTCCGACTGGCTGGCGATGGCAGGCGTCCAACGTCCACCGCGCGCCTCGGACATGGAGTTCGATTCCGTTTTGCTGTCGCAGCAGATGGCGGCTCTCGGTCACGGTGTCGCCCTGGCGCGGACCAGCTTTGCGGAAGATCTCCTGGCGGATGGGCGTCTCGTTGAACCTTTCTCGGTACGGCTGAAAGCGATCGACAACGTGTTTCTTGTGCATGCCTCGGACCTCAACCCGCGGTCACGGGCAGCGATGTTTCGCGACTGGCTATTGGCTGATATCGGAAAAGCCAAACCTGGAAATCGCCGTGGCGCTCGCTAGATCAAAGGCTCGAAGGCCTAACCGCTATTCTGCCGGCGCGGTCGCAACTGGCGGGCGGGCGCGGGCCCGGCGCAGGTCGCGCAGCTTCATGCCGGTCACCCAGCCGACCAGGGCGATGCCGACGATGTTGGCCGCGATCATCGATGGGCTGTCGATGACCAGGGCATAGACCAGCCACAACCCCTGGCCCGTCACCATCATGAGATACATGATGAGCGAGACGTCGCCGGCAGTGCCGAGGCGGCGGATGCGCAGCGCCTGCGGCAGGAAACTCAAGGTCGTGAGCACAGCCGCGATGAAACCAAGCGTTTCAAGCAGCGCGGATCCGGGTTGCATGGGAGTGTCCGAGGGGTTTTCAGGAGGGAAGGGAGCTAGTGCGCCGTGCGCGGCCGCTCCCCGTAAGCGAGCTTCTCGATCCGGTAGCGGCACATGGCATCGTCGACCGTCGACCAGGCCAGGCGCGACCATTCGATCTTGGCGTCTTCATAGGATTTGAACGGGCCATGCCATTCCTCGCCGCCGCCGGCGGCCGGCTCGTTGAACCTGGAGTCGGCATACGGCCCGCCGACCACCCAGTACCACGTGTCGCCCGTCTCCTCCTCGATCCGGTAGCGCGCGCTGGCGTTGTCGACGGTGCTCCACGCCCGGCGCTGCCATTCGGCCTTCGCCTCTTCGTAGGTCTTGAACGGACCGTATTTCTGCTCCGAGCCGCCGTCTTGCATGCGGTCGAATCTGGTGTCGGCATAGTTGCCGCCGATCACCCAATAGCGCTTCATGACCAAAATCGGTGTAAGTCGATGGTGAATCCCAGAACATATTACGTTAGAAAGCGTTCACGCTCTATGAATATTAGGCATGCCCGCCATCGCTGGCGGTAGGAGGTCGTTTTGCCCAAGCCCTCGCCCAGGCCGACAAATGGGATGACGCCCGCGGATTTCGCCGTGGTTTATGACAAGTTCAAGGCCGCGGTCTCGCGCTACGATTGCGGCAAGTTCTGCTCCCCCTTGAATGACGGCTCGCCGGTCTGCTGCTCGACCCAGCATGCGGTGCCGGTGGTCGACAAGGCCGAGTTCAAGTTCCTGAAGTCGCGCACCGACCTCTGGCACAGCTTCAAGCCGTACGACGCCGCGACCCGGCAGATCGTCGAGGAGCTGCACCACAGCTGCTGTGCGATCGAGTGCAAGGGCGCCCGCCATTGCGAACGGGACAACCGGTCGGTCGCCTGCCGCGCCTTCCCGTTCTATCCCTACATCACGCGCGAGGGCGATTTCGTCGGCCTCGGCACCTACTGGACCTACGAGGACCGCTGCTGGCTGATCTCCAACATGAAGGTCGTGGAACGGGACTTCGCCACGGAGTTCGTCGCCGCCTACGAATACATCTTCGCCAAGGACCCGGAGGAATACGCGACCATGAAGTCGCATTCCGCCTCCCATCGCCGGGTGTTCAGCCGGCGCGGCATACCCATTCCGCTGATTGGGCGCGAAGGCGGCTTCCTCCAGGTCCTGCCGCGCAGCGGACGCATCCTGCCCCTGCCGGGCAGCCGCCTGCCCAAGTTCGGCGCCTATGTCTCCCAGGCTGCCTACCGCCAGGCGGTGGAGAAAGCGGGCGGGGACGAAGTCACCTTTACGGCATCCTTCCAGCTCTGATCGGTCGTCAGCGGTCGCGGATGACCTGGTCGACCAGGGCGGCCGGGTTCTCCCGCGCCAGCTTCGGGTCGAGTCCCACATCCCGCAGCAGGTAGTCGCCGGCCTCGGCCAGCCGCACCAGGTCCGCCGCGGCGCGCCGCCGCGTGCGCCAGCAGGCGAGCGCCCGCGCAATCGATCGGCCCCAGGACGCGAGCGGCGAAAGCCTAGAACCCTGGCTTGATGACGATTGAGAAATAGTCATGGTTAGCGTCCTCTCGGCCCTTGTATTCACCAAACTTTAGGGGGACGATGGCGGCGCTCAATGCAAGTTAGCGCTCATTCGCTTTACCTTACCTCATGCGAAAACTGCCCCGCCTGCCGGCTTTGACCGCGTTGCGCGCCTTCGAGGCGGCCGCGCGCCTGGGCAGCGTCACGGCGGCCGCGGCAGAGCTCGCCGTGACCCAGGGCGCGATCAGCCGCCAGATCCGCCTGCTGGAGGAGGACCTGCAGCAGCCGCTGTTCCGCCGCCTGCATCGCGGGCTGGAGCTGACCGCGGGCGGGCAGAAGCTCTCGCAGTCCCTGACCGATGCCTTCGGCCAGATCGGCTACGCCGTCGCCGACCTCAAGCGGCCGCAGGACGTCGTGACCGTAAAGGCGGTCCCGACTTTCGCCATGCGCTGGCTGCTGCCGCGCCTCGCGGATTTCCGGCGCGCCCACCCCGCCATCAAGCTGGAGGTCTCGACCGCCTCGCACGGCGTCGAGCTTGACAAGGAGGATTTCGATTGCGGCATCACCGGGTACGGCCAGCCCAAGACGCCGCACTTCACCTGGGTCGAGCTGATGCAGGAGGCGATCGTCCCGGTCTGCACCCCCGACTACGTGCGCAAGGTGGGCGCGCCGCACACGGCCGCGGACTTCGCCCGCCACAACCTGCTGCACCCGACCGCTGACCGCTCCGACTGGCGCCGGTGGATGGAAGGCTGGGGTGGCGCGCGCTTCGATGTCGCGCACGGCCAGACCTTCGACACCATCGACCTTGCGATCCGCGCCGCCGAATCCGGCCTTGGCGTAGCCATCGCCGATCTGCTGCTGCTGGCCGACCAGATCGAGCTTGGGCAGTTGATTACGCCGGTGCCGGTGACCGTTCCGACCGGCTTCTCGAACTGGTTCGTCTGCCGCCCCAACATCGCCGAGCGGCCGGCGGTGCGCCTGTTCCGCGACTGGCTGCTGGCCGAATCGAAAAAGACCAAGGACTGGTCGACCGCCTGGCTGGCGCGCCACCGGCGCCGGACCGTTCACGCGCGCACCGCCGCCAACGCCAACAATCCCTGAGAAGGAACCGCCATGCAACGCCGCCCCCGCCGTGCCCGCGAACCCGCCAAGCTGGGCGGTGCTTGGCTCGCGCGCGGCCCGCTGCGCAACGCGCTGCCGCCGGTGACCCCGCTCAGCCAGGATCAGATCGAGGCGATCCACGACGCTTCGCTGAGAATCCTGGAAGAGATCGGCATCGAGTTCCAGGGCGCCGCCGCCTGCGAGATCTTCCGCAAGGCCGGCGCGGTGGTGGAGGTGAACAGCGGCCTGACCCGCATCCCGCGCGAAATCGTGCTGCGGGCGCTGAAGACCGTGCCGGCGTCCTTCACCCTGACGCCGCGCAACCCGGCGCGCGCCCTCAACGTCGGCGGCAATTACATCTCCTTCAGCCTGGTCGCCGGCCCGCCCAACGTGCATGACTGTGTGAACGGCCGCCGCTCCGGCAACCACGCCGACTATGTCTCGCTGATCAAGCTGGCGCAGAGCTTCGACATCATTCATTTCATCGGCAACCAGCCGACCGCGCCGCAGGAGCTGCCGGCGCGCACCCGGCACCTCGACTGCTATCTCGCCAACATCCTCTATTCCGACCGCGTCTTTCACTGCACCGCGATCGGACGCGAGCGCGCGCTCGACGGCATCGACATGATGGCGATCGCCCGCGGCCTGACGCGCGAGCAGATGGCCGAGGATCCCGGCGTTCTCACCGTGATCTCGGTCAATTCGCCGCGCCGCTTCGACGCCGCGATGAGCGACGGGCTGATGGCGATGGCGGAATACAACCAGGCTGTCGTCGTCACGCCCTTCACGCTCATGGGCGCGATGGCGCCGGTCTCGCTGGCAGCGGCGCTCACGCAGCAGAATGCCGAGGCGCTGGCCGGCATCACCCTCGCGCAGCTGACGAGGCCGGGATCACCTGTGGTCTATGGCGCCTTCACCTCCGACGTCGACATGAAGTCCGGCGCGCCCGCCTTCGGCACACCGGAGAACGCGCGCGCCACGCTCGCCTGCGGCCAGCTGGCGCGCTTCTACAGGATGCCCTACCGCGCCAGCAATTCCAGCGCCAGCAACGCGGTCGACGCGCAGGCGGCCTACGAATCGCAGATGTCGATCTGGTCCTCGGCGATGGCGCACGCCAACCTCGTCTATCACGGCGCCGGCTGGATGGAGGGCGGATTGACCGCCTCGTTCGAGAAGATCGTGCTCGATGTCGAGATGCTGCAGATGATCGCCGAGACCATCCAGCCCTTTGCCGTCGCGCCGGAAGACATCGCCTTCGACGCCATCGCCTCGGTGCCGCCGGGCGGGCATTTCTTCGGCGCCCAGCATACGCTGGAGCGCTACGAGACAGCCTTCTATCGTCCCATGGTCTCCGACTGGCGCAACTACGAGAGCTGGAAGGCGGACGGTTCAAAGGACGCGACCCAGCGCGCCACCGCGATCTGGCAGCAGGCGCTGGAGCGCTACCAGCAGCCCGCGCTGGACCCCGCCGCCCAGGAAGCGCTCGAGGCGTATGTCGCGAAGCGCAAGGAAGTGTTGAAGAGCGTGGATCATTAGGATCGTTCTACCCTTTCG
>DATFDU010000180.1:0-3001 GCA_035251915.1 Dongiaceae bacterium
GGCCTGATCCAGCAGCGCGGCTACAACGGGTTCTCCTACCGCGATATCGCCGATGAGGTCGGCATCCGCGCGCCGACGATCCACTACTACTTTCCCGCCAAGGCGGACCTGGCTGCGGCCCTGGTCGATCGTTATGCGACCGGCATTGCAGAGGTTTGTGCCGGGCTCGCGCAGTCCGAGCCGAAGGCGTGGAAGCGGATGTCGCGCTATTTCCAGGCCACCCGCCAGACCATGCTGGAGAAGCGGCAGCTCTGCCTGTGCGGCGTTCTCGCGATGGAGGCGAACAGCCTGCCCGATAACGTCCGCCGCGCCGTCGATCGCTTCTTCGACGCCAGCCGCGGATGGATGGCCGACCAGTTGCGCGAGGCCAAAGGCCGCGGCGATGTCGACTTTGCCGGTTCGCCCGACGACGTCGCGGCCATGATTCTCTCGACGCTGCAGGGCGCTCTGCTGCTCTCGCGGGCCTCGTCGAGTCCGGAGCCCTACGATGCCGCGGTCAAGCAGATCAGCCGGTTCCTCGGGTTCTAGAAGGCCGGCAGGGGCGGCGCCGGCGGAAAGTCGAGTTCCAGTCCCGCCGCGTGGCTGACCGCAGCCGCCGTGAGGTTGAGGCCGACGTGGAGGATCACCTCGGTGATGTCGGTGCCGGAGAGTCCGGCCTGCCGGACGGCGGCAAGGTCCGCCTCGGCCAGCTCGCCGCGATTGATCACCAGCTTGCCGGCCAGGAACAGGAGGGCGGTATGCCGGTCGCTGTCGCCGCAGCCCTCCCGCGCGGCGCTGATTTCGTCCTGCGTCAGTCCGGCCTTGTCCGCCAAGCGGCCCTGCACCGAAAGCCAATAGGCGCTGCCGCTGCGCTGCGCGACCGTCAGGCCGATCAGGCAACGCTCGGCCGCCGTGAGCGTACCGCCCGCCAGACCTTGGTGCAGCCCAAGGTAGCCGGCGAGCGCCGCCGGCGAGCGGCCCAGGACGCGCAGCAGGCTTGGTCCATGGCCAGCCTTGTCCGGCACCTTCTTGTTCCTGAGCGGCATGCAAACCTCGGCAGGTGGTTCCTGACGATTCGATGCCGAGGTGGTGCGTGACGTTCCCAAAGACAAATCCGCGCCCCAGGGTCTGATTGAATTGGGAACGCTTGACGTCACTTCTTCTTGTCGCTTGGACGTTGCGACAGAACGTTTTTGACCATGGTTCTCCCGCCCTTGGCTGTGACATATCGGCCAGTCGCCGCTTCCCGCAGCGTCCTATGCAACGGACTGCCGGAGGCGCTGACGTTCATCTCGGACAGCCGGGCTGGATTAACCTTGCTCGCCGGCCGCATTCGCATCAACAGCGTGCCACCTCCCGTCAGAACCGCACTGCGTGTGCTGCCGATCGCCTCTGCGTATCGATCGACCGATTGCAGCAAGCCGGTATCGAGGCTGACATTGACTGCCTTCGGTTTACCAGTCCGATCCAGAAGCGGAATCATGGCTACCGTTGCGTCGGTGAAGTCGACCCATTCGTCACGCGCCTTACGAATATGCTCAACGGATCGAGGCTCAGGAATCGGATCGCCATCCTCTTGCATGCCCGCGACGTGCGCCGCCAGGATGTCTGCTGCGCGCTCGATTGCCTCCTCGATGGTTTCGCCGACGGTCACGCAACCCGGGAAATCCGGAAACGACACGCCGAATGCGCTGCCTCTATCCTTGTGGATCAGAGCAACGTAGTAGCGCATAACCAATTCTCCCTTTCTAAACTCCATAACCACCGGAAGAGGCTACTTTCGCTTCTTTCTCTTGCTCTTCGGCTTCTTGCGCGCAGCCTTGCAAGGGGGGCGATCAACATTTTTCTGCGCATGGATGGCCCATGACCAGACAGCAAGCTGGAGCGCTATAGTTCGGACAGCGCCTGGTCGATCGCTGCAATGGTCAGATCCGCCTGCGCACGGCTGAAGCAGATCGGCGGGCGCAGCTTCAGGACGTTGCCGTGCGGGCCCTCGGTCGCGGTCAAGACGCCGAGGTCGCGCATCCGGTTCACCACGCGCCTGGTCTCGGCGGCAGCCGGCTCGAGGGACTTGCGGTCGCGCACCAGCTCCAGGCCGACCAGCAGGCCGCGGCCGCGCACGTCGCCGATGATGGTGTGCTTCTCCGCGAGCCGGCGCAGGCCTTGCCGGAAATGGTTGCCGACCGCGCGCGCATTCTCCTGCAGGCCTTCGCGCTCCAGCACGTCGAGGACGGCCATGCCGGCGGCGCAGGAGACATTGTTGCCGCCGAAAGTCGAGAAGAAGATGCCCTGGTCCACCAAGCTCTGGATGATCTCCGGCCGGGTGATCACCGCGCCCAGGGGATGGCCGTTGCCGATCGGCTTGCCGAGGCAGACGATGTCCGGTGTCACGCCGTGCAGTTCGAAGCCCCACAGGGCGTCGCCCTGGCGGCCGAACCCGGTCTGCACCTCGTCGGCGATGGCGAGGCCGCCGGCCTTGCGGACGCGGTCGTAGACGCCCTGCAGCCAGCCCATCGGCGCATCGAGCACGCCGTTGGTGAGCAGGCCCGCATCGGCGATGAACAGCGCCGGCTTCATCCCGCCTTCCGCCAGTGACTGGATCGCGCGGTCGGCGTCGGCGGCGTAGCGCGCGGCGATGTCGTTGCTGCCGCGCCGATAGGGGCCGCGATAGTCGTCGGGGCCGATCAGCGTGCGCACGTGCGGCTTCAGCTGCTCGGGCGGCCGGAACTCCGGCGACAACGCTTCCACCGCCTCGGTCCAGCCGTGATAGGCGTATTCCATCACCAGCGCGCCACTATGCCCGGTGTAGGCCTTGGCGAGGCGGGTCGCGAGGTCGACCGCCTCGCTGCCGGAATTGACGAACATGCAGGCGGTGAGGCCGGACCCGGCCGGCATGGTCGCGCCGAGGCGCTCGGCATAGTCCAGCACCTCGTCGAACAAATAGCGCGTGTTGGTGTTGAGGGTGGCCGCTTGCCGCGCGATGGCTTCGACCACATGCAAATGGCAATGCCCGACATGCGGC
>DATFDU010000181.1:0-18370 GCA_035251915.1 Dongiaceae bacterium
GCCGAGCCAGCGGTGGATCGCGATCGAGTACCAGGCCCACAGAGCGGAGGCGATCAGCACCAGGGGCTCGCCGCCGCGCAGCTCTAGACTGAAGTCGCCGCGCGACCAGTCGATGCTCGCAAGCGCGCATCCCGCCACCGCCAGCACCACCGCCGGCGTCAGGCGCCGATCGAAGGGGATGCGGAAGATGACGCCGCCGACCACGGCTGCGATCACCGGATTGGCCGCGCCCAACACGGCGGCGATCACCGGATTGGCGTGCGCGACACCGATCGTATAGATGAACGCGAAACCGCCGAGCCCGAACCAGCCCGGCACCAGCGCCCGCCACACCGCCGGCCGCACGGCAGGGCGCGCAAACCCTTCCGCCAGCCACAGCGCCGCATAGAGCAACGGCACGCCGCAGACATAGCGCACCGCGCCCAGGAAGAACGGATCCCAGGTCTGTGCCAGGTGCGAGATGACCGGGATCATGGTGCCCCAGGCGAAGGCCACCGCCACCAGAGCCAGGTTGCCGAGCTTGCGCTGATCCATGGGCATCAGCGATCGATCCTGTTGAGGATGCGGCCGATCAAGCCGGGCTTGCGGCAACCGAGATCATCGAGCGCGCGGTCGAGTTCGTTCAGGTCGATGCGCTTCCGACCGGCCGCCACCGTCGCCGGCACGGAGATCGTCTCCACCTCCATCAGCGCGTTCATGAAGTGGATGGTGCGGCGGCGCTTGGTCTGCAGCACCAGCATGCGCGCGCCAGTCCGCATGAAGACGCCGAGATGCAGCGCGCTGCCGTCCACGCCGGCAATCAGGTCGGCGCCGGCCGCGGCGTTGATCTGGTCGACCAGGCTCATGTGCTCCGGATGCACGACCGCGAAGCCGCGGCGTGCCATGCGCCGCTCCACCCCTGCATCGTTCGACAGGCGCCGCAAGCGCCGCTTCAGCCGGCGGCGCGACAGATAGATCCGACTCGCCGGCGGCTTCGGCTGCGATCGCCGTGCCGCCGCTGCGAGTGCGCGAAAGATCTCCCGGAAATCGTAGCGCGGGCCGGTGCGCATGTCATAGTGGCGCGGCGGCAGCAGCAAGTCCTCGACCGAGAGGTCCGTGGTCGCCATCACGATGCGATCCGGCGCGAGGCCGAGCAACGCAAGGCAGTCGCGGCCGTGCGCCGTTTCCGCGAACACGTTGCGGCCGGCCTCGTCGAACGGATGGAAGATCAGCGCCGCGTCGTCATCGGCATGCCGCGCCCACAGCAAGGCGGGTACGGTCTCGATCAGGAAGTGGCCGAAATGGGTGAAAGCGTGGCCAAGATAGAGCGCGCGCTTGATGCGCCGCTCGATCTTCAGGCCTTCGACCATCGCGAGCGATTCCGGATCGCGGGCGCGGTGCTTGTCGGGAAAGCGCAGCGATTCGCGCACCAGCGCGCCGTCCGCATCGTAGACCGCGCCGAGGTGGTAGCGCGCTTTGCGCGCGATCACCGAATGGGTCACGGTGGCGCTGCCGATGCGGCGGATCAAGTCGGCCTGCGGGGCCGGCAAGGACGCTGACGGCATCTCAGACCGCGCGTACAAGCAAAGGCCCGCCGGTGGAAGCGGCGGGCCTTCGCGGAGTCATTGTTCCGACCGTTAACGCGAGTAGAACTCGACCACCAGGTGCGGTTCCATGGTCACCGGATACGGCACGTCCGCGAGCTGCGGGATGCGCGCCAGCCTGGCCGTCAGCTTCTTGTGATCGACCTCGATGTAGTCCGGCACGTCGCGCTCGCCCATCTGGGTGGCGCCGAGCACCAGGGTCAGGTCCTTGGACTTGTCCCTGACCTCGACCACGTCGCCTTCCTTCAGGCGGTAGGAGCCGATGTTGACGCGCTTGCCGTTGACCTTGATGTGGCCGTGATTGATGAACTGGCGGGCGGCGAACACGGTCGGCACGAACTTGGCGCGATAGACCACGCTCTCGAGGCGCTGCTCGAGCAGGCCGATCATGTTCTCGGAGGTGTCGCCGCGGCGGCGCGAGGCCTCCTGGTACATCTTGCGGAACTGGCGCTCGCCGATGTTGCCGTAGTAGCCCTTGAGGCGCTGCTTGGCCATCAGCTGCAGGCCGAAATCGGTCGGCTTCTTGCGGCGCTGGCCGTGCTGGCCCGGGCCATATTCGCGGTCGTTGACGGGGCTCTTCGGTCGGCCCCAGAGATTGACGCCCAAACGGCGGTCAATCTTATGCTTTGCGCTCAGGCGCTTACCCATGATCTGTCCTTTCTCGCTCGTGGCGATGTTGTTGTTGTCCCGGCTGTCCGGCCCGCTGGAAGGCGGCGGCTGGGTCAGATCACAGGGGATCCGGCCCGGCTCGGGAGCGCGCGGACTATAGTGGCTAAAGCGGCCAAGTCAAGAAACGGCGCGCCGCAGCTGTCCGCCCCTGCTACATGACAGAATCATTATATGTTTCAATGGATTAACGCAAGAAAGCCGGCTCGAATTGCCAGCCCTTCGGGGGATCGGCTACTCTGCCTTGGGCGAGTGCAGAACCCCAAAACGGGGGGCTGCCGCCGCCCCCATCACAAGCGGTTATCATGAAATACCTGGAAGAATGGCTCGACGAACGGAAGGTCGATGAGGTCGAGTGCCTTGTCCCCGACATGAACGGCATCCCGCGCGGCAAGATCCTGCCGGCGCAGAAATTCACCAAGAGCGTGCGCGAATACGGCCTCAGGCTGCCGGAAAGCATCTTCCTCCAGACCGTGACCGGCGAGTATCCCGATCTGGACGAGGACGATATCGGCTCCGACGAGGATCCCGACATCTACCTGCGCCCGGATCCGGATACCGTCCGCATGGTGCCGTGGTATTCCGACCCGACCGCGCAGGTCATCCACGATGCCTTCAACGCCGACGACACGCCGGTGCAGCATTCATCGCGTTACGTGCTGAAGAAGGTGCTGGAGCTGTACGACGACAAGGGCTGGAAGCCGATCGTCGCGCCCGAGCTCGAATTCTACCTGGTCAGCGTCAACACCGACCCCGATCTGCCGCTGGTGCCGCCGACGGGGCGCTCCGGACGACCGGAGACCGGCAGCCAGGCCTATGGCATCGACGCCACCAACGAGTTCGACCAGATCTTCGAGGACGTCTACGACTTCTGCGAAAAGTCGGAGATCGATGTCGACACGCTGACGCACGAATCCGGCGCGGCGCAGATGGAGATCAACTTCAACCACGGCAACCCGCTGGAGCTGGCCGACCAGGCGTTCCTGTTCAAGCGCACGGTGCGGCAGGCGGCGATGAAGCACAACGTCTACGCCACCTTCATGGCGAAGCCGCTGGCCAACCAGCCGGGCAGCTCGATGCATATCCACCAGTCGGTGCTCGACAAGCGCACCGGCAAGAACCTGTTCGCCGACAGCAAGGGCCGCGACACCGCGATGTTCCGCAGCCACGTCGCCGGCCTGCAGCGCTACCTGCCGCAGGTGGTGCCGATGCTGGCGCCGAACGTGAACTCCTACCGCCGGCTGCGCCCGCGCTTCGATGCGCCGATCAACGTGCAGTGGGGCATCGACAACCGCTCCTGCGGCCTGCGGGTGCCGATCTCCAATGCGTCAGGCCGGCGCATTGAGAACCGGCTGGCGGGCGCGGACGCGAACCCGTATCTGGCGATCGCGGCCTCGTTGCTGTGCGGCTATCTCGGCGTGACGGAACGGCTGAAGCCGACCAACCAGATCGAAGGCAGCGCCTATCGCATGGCACACACCCTCCCGAAGACCGCGCACGAGGCCTTGTCCAAGTTCCTGGCCTGCAAGCCGGTCAGGGCGCAGCTCGGCGACAGGTTCGTGAAGGCGCTCTATATCGTGAAGTCCGCGGAGCTGGAGGCCTACCAGAACGTCATCAGCTCGTGGGAGCGCGAGCATCTGTTGTTGAACGTCTAGGCGGCTGATAGACTGGCGCCATGCGGATCTGGACCGATCATCTCAGATTGATGAGTGCCAGCCGGCATCACGGGCCGGCGCGGTCCTTACGCGCCGAAATCCTGATCCTGACCGCGCGCATCAACTTCAATCCGTGATCACGCGTTGAGCGACCTGGGCCCGGCGCGCGGATGGCCGCTGCGCCGCTTCATTCCGTTTGAGTCAATGCGAGGCATATCATGACCGCTCTTCCGAAGCGCAATTCGACCGCCGAATGGCAGGCGCTGGACCGCCGCCACGTCCATCCGTTCACCGATCACGCCGAGCTGCACAGGATCGGCAGCCGCGTCATCACCAAGGCCGAGGGCACGTACCTGTGGGATTCCGAGGGCAACAAGCTGCTCGACGCCTTCGCCGGACTGTGGTGCGTCAATGTCGGCTACGGCCGCACGTCGATCGCCGAGGCGGCCTACAAGCAGCTGCAGGAACTGCCGTACTACAACACCTTCTTCAAGACCACGAACCCGGCGGTCGCGGAGCTGAGCGAGATCCTCGTCGGCCTCACGCCGAAGCAGTTCAACCACGTCTTCTATGGATTATCAGGTTCCGATGCCAACGACACCATCGTGCGCATGGTGCGCACCTACTGGAACCTCAAGAAGAAGCCGAACAAGAAGACCATCATCAGCCGCATCTACGCCTATCACGGCTCGACCATGGCGTCGGCCTCGCTCGGCGGCATGAACTACATGCACGAGCTGGCGGACCTGCCGCTGCCCGGCTTCGTGCATGTGCGGCGGCCGTACTGGTATGCCGAAGGCGGCGACCTGTCGCCGGAAGAGTTCGGCAAGGTCTGCGCCAAGGCGATCGAAGAGAAGATCCTGGAGCTCGGCCCTGACAATGTCGCGGCCTTCATCGGCGAGCCGATCATGGGCGCCGGCGGCGTGGTCATTCCGCCCTCGACCTATTGGCCGGCGGTGCAGGAGATCTGCAGGAAGTACGACCTGCTGCTGATCGCCGACGAGGTGATCTGCGGCTTCGGTCGCCTCGGCACCTGGTTCGGCTCCGATCATTTCGGCATCGACAGCGCCGACTTCATGACCCTGGCGAAAGGCCTCAGCTCCGGCTATCTGCCGATCTCCGGCGTCATGATCTCCGACCGCGTCGCGGAGGTGCTGTCGAGCGGCGTCGACTTCAATCACGGCTACACCTACTCCGGCCATCCCGCGGCCTGCGCGGTCGCGATCGAGAACATCCGCATCCTCAAGGACGAGAAGCTGGTCGAGCGCGTGAAGAACGAGACCGGCCCCTACCTTGCGAAGCGCCTCAATGAACTCCTCGACCATCCGCTGGTGGGCGAGGTGCGCAATGTCGGCCTGATGGGCGCGATCGAGCTGGTGAAGGACAAGAAGACGCGCAAGACCTTCGAACCGGTGGGCGAGGTCGGCACCAGGTGCCGCGACTATTGCTTCGCCAACGGCCTCGTGATGCGCGCCACCAGGGACACGATGATGGTGTCCCCGTCCCTCACCTGGACCAAGGGCGACATCGACGAGTTCATGCGCCTCGCGACCATCGCGCTCGATCTCACGGCCAAGGACGTGGGGAAGAGGTAGGTACTGCTCTAACTGTCATCCCGGCCAAGCCACGAAGTGGCGCAGAGCCGGGACCCATGCGGTGCCGCAGCGACGCGGATGGATCGCATGGATCCCGGCTCTCGCTTCGCTCGGCCGGGATGACGGTAATAGTATGAGGCGCGGCCTACTTCGCTGTGATGCGATACGCGCAGCGGCGCGCGCCTGCCAAGATGTGCTCTTCGCGCTCGACCTTCGCGTCCGAACCCAGCACGTCGCGGAACAGGTTGAGCTCCGACTTGCAGAAACCCTGGCAGGCCTTGGCGGCGACGCAGATCGGGCAGTGGTTCTCGATCAGCAGCAATGACCCGTCGGGCTGGCGCTTCACTTCGGCCATGTAGCCCTCTTCGGCGCGCTGCTCGGCCAGCAGCTTGGCACGCTCGGCGAGCGAACGGCCGGACCGCACGCGCTCGGCATAGATCCGGCGCGTCGCCTTCTCGCGCTCGGCGATCACGCGGTCCAATGCGTCCGGGCCGAGTGCGGCACCAATCGCCTGGATCAGGTCGACCGTCAGCGTCGCGTGCGAATCCGGAAAGCGTGCATTGCCCGCCTCGCTCAAGGACCACACGCGTTTCGGACGGCCGACGCCTTCGCGATGGTCCTCGAAGCTGACCAGCCCCTTGTCCAAGAGCCGCCCGAGCTGCTGGCGCGCGGCCACCACCGTCACCTTGAGCCGGCGCGCGAGCGCGTCGGCGCTCTGTGGGCCGGCCGATTTCAGTGCGTAGAGAACGCGGGTGGCGCCTTTGTCTTCCATGTCCGGATGCTAGCACGGCTTTCGCAATAAAGAAATATCTTGCTTTCCTTATCTGCCAAATATAGCAATACTCATGCATTCTAATTCGGGAAGCGACGATGCGGCCGTTCCCCTTGCTGGTGCCGACAAATCAGCTCCGGATTGGATTGCAGTCGCTGCTCGCAGGCTTGTTTCCGCTCGCAAGCAGGCGCGAGGATGTCCGTGATCTTCCGCCGTACCTGAAGCGCGACATCGGCCTCGATGAGCATCGCGCACCGGACTGGGAACGCCTGCTAAGATAGAAGCCAACTGGACGCGGAGCACACGTGGATCGCCCCCTCAAACTCGCCATCATCATCGGCAGCACGCGCGAAGGCCGCTTCGGCGACACCGTCGGCCGCTGGTTCGCGAAGGAAGCGGCGAGCCATGGCGGCTTCGCCATCGACCTGATCGATCTGATCGACATCAAGCTGCCGCCGTCGCACCGCGCCAGGCCGACACCGGAGGTGGAGGCGTTCCGCGCACGAATCGCGGCGGCCGACGCCTTCGTGATCGTGACGCCGGAATACAACCACTCCTATCCCGCCTCGCTGAAGCATGCGATCGACCAGGCCTACGCCGAATGGATGGCGAAGCCGGTCGGCTTCGTCTCGTACGGCGGAACGGTCGGCGGCGTGCGCGCCATCGAGCACCTGCGGCACGTGTTCGCCGAGCTGCACGCCACCACCATCCGCGACTATCTCCCCTTCATCAACGCACGAAGGCAGTTCGATGCCGACGGCAATCCGATCGACCGCGAGGGCCCGCGCAACGCCGCCAAGGTGATGCTGGACCGCCTTGCCTGGTGGGCCGATGCCCTGCGCACGGCGCGGGAGGCCCGACCCTATGTCAAAAGCTAGAGAAGACAACTCCGTCTTGAGCGGCGGGGCGCTCTGTGGTGGATTGGGCGCGCTTCCCGGACCGACTCGGTCCTAAGTCGGTTCCTTCATGACCCAAGCTGCTGCGCAAACGAAGATCGGATGGCGGGACCTCTTGCTGGGTCCCAAGAAGGCGGCCGTCTGGACCATCTGCCTGGGCGTCGCGCTGCACGCGTTCAACTGGTTCGTGGTCAACACCATCACACCGTCGGCGGTGCTCGAACTTGGCGGCGCCGATCTGCTGAGCTGGGTGACGGCGTTCTATCTCGTGTTCTCGATCGTCGGCTCGTCCGGCGCGGCATTCCTGAAAGCGCGCCTTGGCCTGCGCCCGGTGCTGATCGGATCGTCGCTGATCGCGATGGTCGGCAGCCTCATCATCGCGGCGGCGCCGAACATGGAGATCCTGCTCGCGGGACGCATCGTGCAAGGATTCGCCGAAGGCATCGTCATGGCGCTGTGCTACGTCATCGCCGCCGATGCGGTGGGCGAGGACGCGCTGCCGTCCTTGTTCGGGTTGCTGGCGGTGGTGTGGGCGACGGCGACCATCGGCGGCCCGATCCTGGGCGGGGTGCTGGCCTATTGGTGGTCGTGGCGCGTGGCGGCCGCCGCGCTGGTGCCGCTTGCCATCATCTTCCTCGTGCTGGCGCTGATCGTCCTGCCGGCGCGCGTCAAGCGGACCGACCACGGCCGAGGATGGCCCTTGCTGCGCCTGATCTTCCTGACCGGCGGCAGCCTCGCGGTCTGCATCGCCAGCGAATCCAGCACACCGATGCTGGCGACCGTGATCGTGCTCGCGGCCTTGGCCGCGCTGTGGATCGGACTGCGGCTGGATCGCCGCGCGCGCTCGCCGTTGTTTCCGGCGCGCCTGCTGTCGTCGCGGTCGGCCAGCTCGCTCGGCCTGTGGATCATCGGGCTGATGCCGCTGGCGGAGGCCGCCGTCTTCCTGTTCATTCCCTTCATCGCCCAGGTCCACCTGGGAATGAGCGTGATGCATGCAGGCCAGATCGGCTCGATCACGGCGCTCGGTTGGTCGTTCAGCGCGATGATGGTCGCGCGCCTGGACGACAAGCAGGCGACGCGTCTCATCATCGTCGGTCCGATCCTGCTCACCATCGGCATGTTCATGCTGGCGTGGGCGATCGATGCCGAGAACCTGCCGGTGATCGTGGCCGGGCTCGCCCTGTGCGGGGTCGGGTTCGGCATCAGCAACGGCTTCATCTGCCAGCGCACCATCGCCACCAGCGAGTCTGCGGAGCGGGACGTGACTTCCGGCGCCATTCCGACGTTCGAAGGGTTGGGCGCCGCGCTCGGCGCGGCATTTGCGGGCATCATCGCCACCGGCACCGGCTTTCCGGACATCGATCCCGGCACGCGGCCGATGGTGTGGGCATTCCTGATCGGCGGCCTGCTCGGCCTGCCCGCCATCCTGGCCGCAATCCGCTTCGCCCGGCAGACGTCGGCACCGCCCCTGGAGCCGCAGCTCGCGGAATAGATTGTCCCGTTACATCGGGCCCGGCAGCCATGCGCATTCGACAACCGGGCATGCCGGATTGCGGCCTATCGGTCGCGCCGTACTGTCACTAGCATGGTTGCCGAGAGCACGCGCATTTCGGGGTCCCTGTCGTGATGTCACGCCGCGCATCGATCTTCGTCCTCAGCATCGGCGCATTGTCGATGATCCTGACGTTCGGCATCCGCCAGACGTTCGGGCTGTTCCTGCCGCCGCTTCATGCCGAGCTGGGCTGGAGCGTCGCGGCGTTGTCGCTCGCCTGGGCCATCCAGAATCTCTTGTGGGGTGCGTTCCAGCCATTCGCGGGCGCGATCGCCGATACCAAGGGCCCGGTCTGGGTCGCGTTCTTCGGCGGCGTTGCTTATGTCGCCGGCGTGTGGGTGATGAGCGAGGCGCAGTCGGAGCTGGTGTTCGGGATCGGCAGCGGCGTGCTGGTCGGCATCGGCCTCGCCTGCAGCGGCATGTCGGTGGTGCTGGGCGCGGTGATGCGCGCCTCGCCGCCGGAGAAGCGCGGGCTCTATGGCGGCATCGTCACCGCAGGCGGCTCGGTCGGGCAACTCATCTTCATGCCGGCGACCCAGGCGATGATCGAGAACCTGACCTGGAAGCCGACCTTGCAGATCCTGACCGTGGTCGCCATCGCGATCGCGCTGTGCGCCTTCGCCTTGCCGCGCGGACCCAAGCAGGCGGCGGCTCCCACCGGCGTGACCGGCGCCACCACCATCGGCGGCGCGTTGCGCGTGGCGTTCGAGGACCGCTCCTACCTGCTGCTGGTTTCGGGCTTCTTCGTGTGCGGGTTCCATCTCGCCTTCATCGGGTTCCACCTGCCGCAGTTCGCCATGCTGTGCGGGCTGCCGCCCAAGGCGGCCTCGGACTCGCTGGCGCTGGTGGGCGGTTTCAACGCCGTCGGCTGCATCATGATCGGCATCATGATGCGCAGGATGCAGTCGAAATACCTGCTGAGCGCGATCTACTTCCTGCGCGCGGTGGCGATCGCGGCGTTCTTCCTGCTGCCGGTCACGGATGTCTCGATCCGCCTGTTCGGCGCGGCGATGGGCCTGCTGTGGCTGTCGACCGTGCCGCCGACCAGCGGGCTGGTGGCGCGGCTGTTCGGCACGCGCTATCTTACCATGCTGTTCGGCATCGCGTTCTTCAGCCACCAGATCGGCGCCTTCATCGGCGCCTATTGGGCCGGCTGGCTGTATGACACGCAGGGCAACTATGATGCGGTCTGGTGGGTGTCCATTGCGCTGGGTGTTCTGTCGGCCATCGTCCATCTGCCGATCCGCGAGCGTGCGCCGATCCCTGCGATGGCGTGAGCCGTCGTGATCGTCGCGGACGCCGCCGCGCTGCGCACGGCGCTGCCGCGGAACCAGCGGCTTCTGGGACTCGATCTGGGCGAGAAAACCATCGGGCTGGCGCTGAGCGATCCGGGCCTCAGCGTCGCCTCCCCCATCAGCACCATCAAGCGCACCAAGTTCACCGCGGATGCCAACGCGCTGCTGAAGCTGGCGGTGGAGCGCGGGGTCGGCGGGCTGGTGATCGGCCTGCCGCTGAACATGGACGGCAGCGAAGGGCCACGCTGCCAATCCACCCGACAATTCGCCGCGAACCTTTTGAAACTGAAAGATTTCCCCATCCTGTTCTGGGATGAGCGGATGTCCACCTTGGCGGTCGAGCGCGAGATGATCGCGCACGACGTCACCCGCGCCAAACGCGACAAGGTGGTGGACCAGGCGGCCGCCGCCTTCATCCTGCAGGGCATGCTGGATGCGCTCGCCAGAACCAAAGCTTCAACGAACTGAAACCGATCGGTCATCGGAGCGGACTACCCCTCTTCTGCTGGTTTCCAACGAGGAGGATGGGGAACATGCGCTATAGCTTGTTGATTGCGACCGCGTTGCTGGCCTCGGCCGCGATCGCGCGCGCCGACGACGCGGTAAGGGTGCTGGAAAGCATGGATGCGAAGCTGCAACTGGGCAAGGTGGCGTTCGCCGGCGGCAAGACGCTGGACCTCACCATCGGAATCGGCAGCGCGCTCCTCCACATGCCGGGCGATCCCAGGGACGAGTTCTATGCCCTGACCGACCGCGGCCCGAACATCGATTGCGCCGACGCCGAGAAGATCGCCGGCATGACGCTCGCTCAGGCCTGCGGTGGCGACGAAAAGGCCAAGCTGTTCCCGCGCCCGGACTTCGTGCCGTCGATCGTCAAGGTCAAGCTGAACGACAATGGCAGCTTCGTGACCACCGAGTGGATTCCGCTGAAGGACGCGGCAGGCAAGACCATCACCGGCCTCAGCAATCCGCTCAGAGCCGCCAAGACCGAGAGTGCGTTCGACAAGGACGGCAAGCAGCTGCCGTTCGATCCCAACGGCCTCGACACCGAAGGGCTGGTGCGGCTGAAGGACGGCACCTTCTGGATCGGCGAGGAATACGGCCCGAGCCTGGTGCATGTCGCCGCCGACGGCAAGATCATCGAGCGGCTGGTACCGCAGGGGCTGGAGGGCGACCTCTCCGACGCGACCTACAAGGTGACGGGGGCGCTGCCGGCGATCCTGATGAAGCGGCAGCTCAACCGCGGCATCGAAGGGCTGGCGATCGCGCCCGATGAATCGGCGCTCTATACCATCATGCAGAACCCGCTGGCGAACCCGGATGCCGACGCCTACAAGACGGCGACCGCCACCCGCATCCTGAAGCTCGACCTCAAGAGCCGGCAGGTGGTCGGCGAATATGTCTACACGTTGGACCCGGCCGAGAGCTTCAAGAACGACACGTCGGACAAGCAGAGCGACGTGCGCATCAGCGAGCTGACCGCCGTCGGCGTCGATCAGCTGATCGTGCTGGAGCGCATCGCCAAGACCACCAAGCTGCACGCCATCGACCTCAGCGCAGCCACCAACATCCACGGCACGGAGTGGGACAAGGCCGAGACCTCGCCCAGCCTGGAGCAGATCGCGGCCGCCGACCTCGCCGGCAAGGGCATCACCCCGGTGACCAAGGAGCTGTGGCTGGACAGCAGCGACTATGCGGAACTGCCGGAGAAGGTCGAAGGCGTCGCGATCGTCGACGGCACGGAGCTGATCCTGATCAACGACGACGATTTCGGCATCGAAGGCGCGAAGACTCGGATCGTGCGCCTCACCATGCCGAGCGCGGCGTTCTGAGCGCATCCACGCACCTTCCCCTTTCGGTCGACCAGGGGGAAGGTGCCCCGCATCGTCAGGCTTCGAGATAGCAGAAGCGTTCCTCGACGATCTTTCCGTTCTTGACGGTGTAGATGCCGACTTCATCCATCTGCATGCGCTGGCCGGTCTCTTTTGCAGTTATGTCCATCGTGAACCGGACGACAAACTGGTCACCGTTGACATACGGGCCTTCCACCGTGCCGCCATGAACCTCGTGGTTGGCCTGCCACCACTCGCCCTTCGCCTTGACGGCGGCCTTGCCGCGGCAGACCGCCATCGGTCCTTCCATGGCCTCGTAGCTCACGATGTCGTCGGCATTGTATTTCATCGCAGCACCGTCGTGATCGTGACGCTTGAGCATGCTGGTGAAATCCCGGGCTAGTTCGAGCGTTGTCATGGGTCTGGCTCCTGGATCGATCGGGAAGGCAGTGCGGACTATATCACCTGCTCCTGACGCCTACAGGCAGCTGCGTATGACATCTTGCTCCCGAGCCCGCTGGCGGCCGCCCCCTTGATTTTGCCCGTCCGCCCCTAGAGAGTGCTGAGAACCTTCCCGCACGAACCTAAGGGGCATGACATGTCGGGACCATTGTCCGGCATCAAGGTATTCGACCTGACCCGCATTCTGGCCGGTCCGACCGCCACGCAAATGCTCGGCGACCTGGGCGCCGACGTCATCAAGATCGAGCGGCCCGGCCAGGGCGACGACACGCGCAAATGGGGTCCGCCCTTCATCAAGGACAGCGACGGCAACGACACCAGCGAAAGCGCCTACTACCTCGCCATCAATCGCAACAAGCGATCGGTCACGCTCGACATCGCGCAGCCGGAAGGACAGGAGATCGCCAAGCTGCTGATCGCGCGCTGCGACGTGCTGGCCGAGAATTTCAAGGTCGGCGACCTGGCGCGCTACAATCTTGCCTACGAGCAGATCAAGTACGATTTCCCGCGCCTGATCTATTGTTCGATCACCGGCTTCGGCCAGACCGGCCCGTACGCGCCGCGCGCCGGCTACGATTTCCTGGCGCAGGGCATGGGCGGCATCATGTCGCTCAACGGCGATCCGTCCACGCCGCCGCAAAAGGTCGCCGTCGCCGTAACCGACATCATCTGCGGCATCTATTCGACCGTCGGCATCCTCGCGGCGCTGCAGCACCGGCACCTGACCGGCCGCGGCCAGCAAGTCGACCTTGCGCTGCTGGATTCCCAGGTCAGCTGGCTCGCCAACGTCGGATTGCAGTACCTCACCTCCGGCAAGGTCCCAACGCGCATGGGCAACGAGCATCCCAGCATCGTGCCTTACTCGGTGGTGCCGTGCTCCGACGGCTTCTTCATCCTCGCGATCGGCAATGACAGCCAGTTCGCGAGGTTCGCCGAGTTCGCCGGCAAGCCGGAATGGGCCGCCGACGATCGGTTCAAGACCAACCCGGCGCGCGTGCGCAACCGCGTCGAATGCTACCGCCTGATCCATGAGGTGACGTCGCAGAAGCCGCATACGCATTGGGTGGACGGGTTGACCGACCTTGGCGTGCCGTGCGGCCCGATCAACGACATGGCGCAGGTGTTCGAGGACCCGCAGGTGCTGTTCCGCGGGATGAAGGTCGAGATGCCCCATCCGCTATCCGGCAAGGGGACGGTCGACCTGATCGGCAATCCGATCAAGCTGTCGGAGACGCCGGTCGACTACCACCTGCCGCCGCCGTTCTGCGGACAGCACACCGAGCAGGTGCTGCGCGAGATGCTGCACATGAGCGACGACGACCTCGCCGCCCTGCGCGCGAAGAAAGTTATCTAGAATCGGTCGAGGGCGAAATGCGCGTTCTGTGATCGGCGGCTACTTCGGCTCGAAGCTGAACTTCTGGCCGCCGATGCTGGCCTCGAACATCAATCCGCCCGTGCCCATGGTGAAGATGGCGACGCCGCTGTTGTACTCTGCGGTCTTCGACACACCGTCCTTGAGTGCAATCGCAGATGCACCCGCCGCAACCTCGTAATCGCCGCTCTTGAAGTTGTCGAGCGCCGCCCTGTCCTTGAAGAATATGACCTCGCTGTAGGTCTGGCCGCCAAGCTGAAAGCCGATGGTGACCTGCGACACGCTGGCGGAGCCGATGGCGGTGCCACGCTCGAACACGGTACCATCGCCGGCCGCGCCGCCGATGCCGATGGCGCCCTTGGTGATCTCGGGGAAGACGGCGTAGGCATGAGCCTCATTGAAGAAGGTTGCGATGCCCGGATCCGTCTTCTTGAACGCCGCAATCGTATCGCGCGCCTGCTGCTCGTTGGCTGGATCCCAACCCGCAATGGCGGTACCGACCATGCCGACAGCCAGACACGCGACGATAAGACCTGAGATGAGCTTCCTGATCATGACACTTCCTCCGCTTAGCGCGTTCATGAAGACATATCCTAGCGTTCCGCCAGCGCCAGCTTCGCGCCGAGCGCGGCAAAAGCGGCGGCGAACGTGCGGCGCATCCAGGTCAGGATGCGCGGGCGCGAGATGATCTGGTCGCGCACCGCGGCGGCGAACAGGCCGTAGACCGCGAACACCACAAAGGTCATGAGCATGAAGACGCCGCTCAGCTCCAGCATGCGCGGCAGCGGATGCGCCTCATTGGCGCTCACGAACTGCGGCAAGAAGGCGAAGAAGAAGATCGAAAGCTTGGGGTTGAGGATGTTGATCAGCACGGCATGCACGATCACCTGAACCGCCGACCTGGCGTCGACTTCCTTGTCGACCCGCAGCGCGCCCCGCTCCCGCAACGCCTGCCAGGCCATGAACAGCAGGTAGGCGACGCCGAGATACTTGAGGGTCTGGAAGGCCAGCGCGCTGGTGTGCAGCAGCGCGGCGAGGCCCATGATGGCGGCCGCCATGTGCGGCACGATCCCCAAGGTGCAGCCGAACGCCGCGACCACGCTCGCCTTCGAGCCGCGCGAGAGGCCGGCCGCCAGGGTGTAGAGCACGCCGGTGCCCGGCGACGCGACGATGATCAGGGATGTGATCAGGAACTCGATGCTCATGCCGCCCCTCCCGTGCAGAGGGGTCAGCTTAGCGAGTGGCGCGGCGCTGTCGAGTCTAGAGACCGGCCTCCACCATGGCGATGACGCGGGCGCCGATGCCGTCGATGTCGGCACGCGGCACGGTGTGCAGGGGCCCATCGATCACCAGCATGGCGAAACCGTGGACCGCCGACCAGGCCAGGAATTCCGCGGCCGGGCGCCGGCTCACCGGCAGCAGTCCGGTTTCGACGAATTCATCCAGCGCCTTGCTCAACAGCTGGAACGGATTGAGGCCGCTTTCACCGGATCGCGCGGGATCGCCGATGAAGCCGCGGAACTCCGGCGTCGCGAAGGCGGTGCGGAACAGGCCGGTCTCCGACAGCGCGAATCGCAGGTAGCCGGTGCCGACCGCGCGAAGGTTGGCGCGCGCCGCTTCGGCGCCGGTCTTGCCGCGGCGCATCTTGGCGATCTCCGCTTCCATGGTCCTGGCGAGCTCGGACAAGGCCGCGGAGCGCACGGCCTCCAGCAGGTCCTGGCGGCTGGCGAAATGGCGATAGGCGGCGTTGGGCACCACGCCGGCGCGCCGCGTCGCCTCCCGCAGCACGATCGCGTCCGGCCCGCCCGCCCGCGCCAGGGCGATGCCGGCCTCCAGCAAAGCCCGGCGCAGGTCGCCATGACGGTAGGTCGTCCGCGCCGGCGTCTTGGATCGCAATCTTTTTGTCATCCCCGTTCAGACTTTCAATGTGGACAGTGTCCATTTCCCCTGCTAACGTATGTGGACGGTGTATACATACCGCAACACTCCGCCCCATGCACGGGTTATCAGCGCTGGAGGGCGGAACAGTACGGATATTCGGAGGAAACCAATGATGAAGCTCTATGGCTTCGGTCCCACCCGCTCGCTGCGCGCGCTCTGGGGCCTCAAGGAATTGGGTGTGGAGTTCGAGTTCATTCCGGTCAATCTGCAGGCCGGCGAGCATCGGCGGCCGGAGTACCTGGCGCTCAACCCCGCCGGAAAAGTGCCGGTGCTGGTCGATGGTGACCTCGTGCTCCCGGAGTCGGCGGCGATCGTCCTGTACCTGGCCGAGAAATATCCCGAGAAGAAGCTCATGCCGAGCAAGCTGGAGCAGCGGGCCCAGGTCTATCGCTGGGTGCTGTTCGCGGTGACCGAGCTCGAACAGCCGCTGTGGCGGATGACCAAGCACACGTTCATTTATCCGGAGGAGAAGCGCATCGCGAAGGACATCGAGCTTGCGCGCGAGGACTTCACGGCGATGGCGGCGGTGCTCGAACGCCACATGGACGGGCGCCAATACATCGTCGGCGACCGCGTGAGCGTCGCGGATTGCGTGACGGCCTATCTGATGGATTGGGCAAACGAGCAGCAGTTGCTCGATGGGTTCCCGAACCTGAAGGCATACCTGCAGCGGATGTATCAGCGTTCGACCGCACCGCAGCGGATCGCCGAAGCTTTCGCGAGCATCCGCGCGGCGTAACGCCGGATAGCAACGACAAGCGCGGTCATGGCAGGCGGTTTCAGCAGCTGACGGTGCAGGGCTTGTTATCGACAAACAAACTTATTGAACGAGGAGGCAACATCATGAAGGTGCAACCCTACGTGTTTTTCGACGGCAAGTGCGATGAAGCGCTGGAGTTCTACCAGCGCGCGCTCGGTGCCAAGGTGACGGCGATGATGCGATGGAAGGAGGCGCCGGACCAGTCCATGGTCACCGCCGGCCAAGAGAACAAGGTCATGCATTCGGAGTTTCAGGTCGGCGAAACCGTGATCCTGGCGTCCGACGGCCGTTGCATGGGAAAGCCCAGCTTCCAGGGGTTCGCGCTCACCATCACCGCGGACAACGATGCGGATGCCAAGCGCATCTTCAACGCGCTGGGCGACGGCGGGCAGGTGCAGATGCCGCTGGAGAAGACGTTCTTCGCCTCCCTCTTCGGCATGGTGGCGGACAAGTTCGGCGTCGGCTGGATGGTGATCGTGGACCTGCCGCGGTAGCGGTAACCTAACCAAGCGGTCAGCAATTCCGCTGCGATTTTCGACGGAAATCCTGTGGAAAAAACAGGTCTGCGAATCGATTGACCGGGGGCGCGTCGTGTGCATGATGCGCCCCCGATGATCGGGTCGCCCAACGCCGCCAACGCGTTTTTCCCACACCGGCATCTGCTGGGGATCGAAGCGCTTTCGGCGGCCGACATCGAGCGCTTGCTCGACTTGGCGAACAGCTACGCCGACCTGCCCAAGGACGATGAGCGCGCCCGCAAGGTGCTGCGCGGCCGCACCGTCATCAACCTGTTCTTCGAGACCTCGACCCGCACCAGCACCTCGTTCGAGTTGGCGGCCAAGCGCCTGGGCGGCGATGTCATCACCATGTCGGTCGGCACCTCGTCCATCAAGAAGGGCGAGACGTTGCTCGACACCGCCATGACCCTCAACGCCATGAAGCCGGACGTGATGGTGGTGCGGCACAATGAATCCGGCGCCGTGAACCTGCTGTCGCAGAAGGTCGACGGCTCGGTGATCAACGCCGGCGACGGGCGGCACGAGCATCCGACCCAGGCGCTGCTCGACGCGCTCACCATCCGCCGACGTCTTGGCCGGTTGAACGGCCTGCTGGTCGCCATCTGCGGCGACATCCTGCACAGCAGGGTGGCGCGCTCCAACATCCACCTGCTGACCAAGATGGGCGCGCGGGTGCGCGTGATCGCACCCTTGACCCTGCTGCCCAGCAACATCGACCGCATGGGGGTCGAGGTTTTCACCGACATGAAGAAGGGGCTGAAGGACGTCGACATCGTCATGATGCTGCGCCTGCAGCTGGAGCGCATGCAGGGCGCCTACGTGCCCTCGACCCGCGAGTATTTCCGCTTCTACGGCCTCGACTACGCCAAGCTGGCGCTGGCCAAGCCGGACGCCCTCATCATGCATCCCGGCCCGATGAACCGCGGGGTCGAGATCGACTCCGAGGTCGCCGACGACATCAACCGCTCGGTGATCCGCGAGCAGGTCGAGATGGGCGTCGCCGTGCGCATGGCCTGCCTCGACGCACTGACCCGCAATCTCACGGGGAACCAATGACGCCCCCGTCCCTGCCGCCCAGGCCGCAGAAGAAGCAGGACCGCCCGCTCGCGCTGGTCAATGCCCGCATCGTCGATCCCGCCAGCAATCGCGACGAGACCGGCGGCGTGCTGGTCGAGAACGGAGTCATATCCGCGATTGGATCGCAGGTGACGCGCGCCAACGTGTCGGAGGACGCGGAGGTCCACGATTGCCACGGCCGCGTGCTGGCGCCGGGCCTGATCGACATGCGCGTGCAGCTGCGAGAGCCCGGCGAGGAGCACAAGGAGACGATCGAGACCGGCAGCCTGGCGGCGGCCGCCGGCGGCGTCACCTCGATGGTGTGCCTGCCCAACACCGAGCCGGTGATCGACGACGTAGCCGGCGTCGAGTTCATCGCCCGGCGCGCGCGCGAGACCCGACGGGTGAAGATCTA